>JBGPSO010000231.1:0-2870 GCA_041490145.1 Atribacterota bacterium | reverse complement strand
GTGATGAGGTTTATATACATAGGGGTTACCGTGTCTCCTTTTGCAGAAAGAATACCTTGAAAGGCGAAAGTAATAAATATGAAAGGCATTCCAAAAAAGATTAATTTTATATAAGCTATTGCTATACTACTTACTGAGGTAGATTTAGTAATAAGAGGGATGAGATAAGGGGTAATAAAAAAACCGAAAATGGCAATTACTAATCCAAAAATAGCCGAAAGAGAAAGCATCTGATTAGCTACCAGATTGGCATCATTATCTTCTCCTGATCCAATATATTGAGAAATAAGAGCTACACCAGCAATACCAAATCCAAAGGAAAAAGTAATAAAAAACCAAATTATAGGCCAGGTAATTTGTACTCCCGCTATTGCGTCTCCACTTTCAGTAATAGGGAGATGCCCTAACCAAAAAGTGTCTGCCATATAGTACAAAGTCTGTAAAAGTTGAGAAATCATTAATGGAAAGCTCAACAAAAATATAATTTTTACTGGATTACGGGTTAAAATATCTTCTCGGTTAATCTTTCTCATTCTCTCTCCTTCATTGAAAATTATAACTTATAATATAACAATTTTTCTTATATTATACAATTTTTATTTCTACCTGTTTTCCTTATTTGGTAGTATTCCATTTATTTTCTTGAAATTATAGATTTTTTGAAATAAAATAAAACATATTAAGATCTAAATATAAGAGAAAAGTAAGATAGGATAGGAGTAGAGGATTTTGAAAACATCGATTTCTCAGGAGAATTTAAGCACAGTTTTAGGTATATTAGCCATAATATTTTGGGGGACCAACATCGCCTTTTCCAGAAGTCTAACTGAACAGTTAGGAGTTTTTAATGCTTCATCCTATATATATTTATTAAGTGGTATTTGGGGTTGTATTTATTTGATTAGTAGGTTCAAAGGAATTCAAAAAACTTTCCAGCTTCCCATTTTATATTTGGTCGGTTGCGGAGCTTTATTTATTTTCTATACCGTCTGTCTTTATTTAGCGGTGGGATTAGCTTTTAACCGGGAACAGGTTATTGAGGTAAGTATTATTAACTATCTCTGGCCAGGCATAACTCTAATTCTCTCCATTCCCATTTTACGAAAAAAGGGTAAATTATCTTTAATCCCCGGGGTTATTCTAGCTTTTGCTGGTTTTTATCTGGCTATAGTTCAGAGTGGGATGTTTTCCTGGGAAGGATTTAAAGATAATTTTCAAGTAAATTATTTTCCCTATATCTTAGCTTTTTTGGCTGCTGTTTCCTGGGGACTTTATTCTACTTTATCTCGCTGTTGGGCTGGCCACACTGAAGGTGGGGCTGTTCCTATCTTTCTTTTAGTTACGGGGATAATTCTAACTATTTTGAGATTTGTTTTTCCTGAAGAGTCACATTGGACTCCTGGTGTAGTGATAGAGCTTTTATATGCGTCTATTTTCCCTACTTTTTTAGCTTATACTTTCTGGGATAAGGCTATGCGGAAAGGTAAAATTATTCTGGTTGTCTCTCTTTCTTATTTTACCCCCTTGCTTTCTATAATTTTCAGTTCTTTATATCTTCAGGTGGTAGTTAAGGCCAATCTCTGGATTGCTTGTGCTTTAGTTATTGTTGGAGCCATTATATGCAAATTTTCTGTTTTTAACAGAGCCAAAGAACAACCGATCTTAAAATAAAGTTAACAGTTTGTTTATTAAAATTAAAAGTTAGTCAAGATATTTTCTCTTAATATTAATATAGAATAAAAATTGGTAATGTTATATAATGAACAAAATAAACTTTTTAAAATATATTAATTAGATATAAATAAAATAGTAGAAACAAAGAATTTAGGTCTAGACATGAAGTTAAAAATATCAGAAAATTTTAAAAAATTAATAGTCAATACTGGTCGCAAATTATATAAACAAAATTTGACTATTGGAACTTGGGGAAATATTAGTGTTCTGGATCCGGATACAGATCTGGTCTATATTAAACCAAGCGGAATGAATTATAATGAAATCGACCTCGAAGATATCATGGTTATTGATAAGAAAGGCAAAATAGTTGAAGGGTTTAGAAAGCCATCTATTGAGATGCCTATGCATCTTTCTATATATAATGCCAGGAAGGATGTAAAAGCAATAGTTCACTACCATCCCATTTATTCGAGCGTGTTAGCAGTAACTGGCTTCAGTCTTCCTGGAATTTGTGAGGATTTTGTACAGATAGTGGGAGAAAAGGTTTTATGCGCCAAATATGCCCTACCCGGTTCAGAAAAATTAGCCAAAAATGCAGTAGTAAGCTTGGGAAATAGAAATGCAGTTTTTCTTTTAAATCACGGAACTCTTTGTGTGGGTAGAGATATAAAAGAGGCAATGAAAGTTTGTTATGTAGTAGAGAAAACAGCCCATATTTATATTTTAAGTAAAAACCTAGGAAAGTGTAGAATAATCTCCAAAGAAGATGTTAAAATAATGCAAGATTTCGCCGAGAATAGCTATGGTAAACAAACAGAAAAATAAAGAGGGAAAAGAATATTTATTTTAAGAGGGCATAGATAATAAGTAAATAGGAAAATTGGTCAATTGATAAATTAAGTAACTAATTAACTATCGAACCAGGTAACTATATAACTAACTTAGGGGACAATCAATTTTAGTCTTTTCGGGAGGAGAGTTATAGTATATTTTTTCTGACCCTCAATAACTTCTCCGCTTACCTGAGCCAGGATAGGTTCGGAAGATTGAACTACTATTTCCTTAGCTCTATAAAAACTGATTCCTTTTATGCTTTTATGAGTGCCTTTAAAGACTTTAGGGATACTCATAAGATACTTTAATCTTCCCATTTCTTCTACCAGGCATACTTCTAACCAACCATCATCTAATAT
>JBGPSO010000230.1:0-2886 GCA_041490145.1 Atribacterota bacterium | reverse complement strand
TTTATCTCCATCTTTGAATATTTTAGAAACTCTGCCTCTTAAATAAAGAATACGATCTTCTTCTATTCCTCTCTGAAGAAATTCTTCATACCCTTTTCCATTGCATCGAATATCCATATAAAATACATAAGCCTGACCATCGGGAACAGCATGTTTATAAAGCATAGCCTGCTTCACAGTATACATACAACATATCTTGGAACAGTATGGATAATAATGCTCTGGGTCTCGGGAGCCCACACATTGAATGAATACCACCTCTTTAGGAATCTTGCCATCGGATGGTCTATAAGGTATACCTTCTGTAGGACCAGCAGGGGCAAGAAGCCTTTCTAACTGCAAGCCATCAATAACATCCTTATATTTTCCGTATCCATATTCACCAACTTCTGCTTTATTCATAAGGTCATAACCGGTAGCTACAATAATTGCTCCTACCTTTTCTTCAACCAAAGAATCCTTTTGCTCAAAATTAATAGCTTTTAGAGAGCAATTCTTCTCACAGACCCTACACTTTCCTTTGGTGAAATAAAGGCAATTATTACTATCAATCACCGGTTTGTTAGGAACAGCCTGGGGAAATAAAGTATAAATTGCTTTTCTTTTAGACAAAAACTCATTAAATTCTGAAGGAACTCTCACCGGACATTTTTCCATACAGAAACCACAGCCGGTGCATTTATCCCAGTCAACAAAAGAGGCTTTTCTTCTAATTTTCACTTTGAAATTTCCCACATAACCGGAGACTTCTTCTACTTCCGAAAAAGCGAGAAGCTTTATCTTTGGATGCTGACCAACCTGTACCATCTTTGGAGTAGCAATACATTGTGGACAATCAAGGGTAGGAAAAGTCTCTGAGAGTTGAAGCATATGCCCTCCAATTGACTGGTTTTTCTCTACCAAGATAACTTCATATCCACTATCAGCAATATCTAAGGAGGCTTGAATACCAGCTATCCCCCCTCCGATAACCAGCGCTCTTTTAGTAACGGGAACACTTAGAGGAACGAGAGGCATATCTAACTTCAATTTTTCTATAGTAGCTTCAATAATCTTTACTGCTTTTTCTGTAGCTATCTCCTTATTGTTCTGGTGCACCCAGCTACATTGTTCTCTTATATTGGCAATCTCACCTCTATAAGGATTTAGCCCCACGGAAGATATGGCATTACGGAAGGTCGTCTCATGCATGGTAGGTGAGCAGGCAGCTACCACTACACCATCCAGTTTCTTCTCTTTAACCATTTCCTTTATCATATCCTGACCGGGGTCAGAACACATATACATATAATCAGTAGCATAAACAACCTCTGGATAATCACTTACCAGCTTAACTACTTTTTCTACATCTATTGTACCTGCAATATTTAAACCACAGTGGCAAATAAAAACACCTATTCTACTCATTTTACACTTCGCCTATTAAATGTTTACTCTTTAACAAAGGATGAGGGTCAATAAAATTTAATTCAAATCGGCAAACTTTTTCATCAAGACCCAAAGAAAGGGCTAGAAGCTGAGTAAAATAGAATACTGGTATACTTTTAAAATCTGAAAACTTCTCTTTTATCTCTTTTTGCCGATGATCTAAATTAAAGCCACATAAGGGACAACTTAAAACAATCGCTTCTGCCTTCTGACTAATAGCGAAGCTCAAAATATCGTGAGCCCGTTCTACAACCAGATTTACATTTACCACAGTATGATAGGAGCCGCAACACTCTGTTTCATAAGGATAATCAATTGCTTCCGCACCCACAGACTCCAATAAATCCTTTAAAATAGTAGGACTTTCAGGATCATCTAACCCCACCTCCGCAGGGCGTAAAAGTAAACAACCATAATAAGGGGCTACCTTTAACCCTTTAAGAGGCATCTTTACTTTCTTGGAAACCTGGTTAAAACCTACTTCATTTTTTAAAATCTCTAAAAGATGCAAAACTTCAACTTCTCCATTATATTTCACATCTTCTCGGTACATAAGATTATTAAGCTTATCCAATTTTTCTTTATCTTCTTTTACTAATTTATTTGCTCTTTTTAAAGTATGATAACACATAGAACAAAGAGCCACCACCCGGGTATCTCTCGCTTCTTTAACCCGAATGAGATTACGAATAGGAGCTACCTGATGAATTAAATCATCAGAAGTTAAGGAATAGACTGTTCCACAACAATTCCATCGTGGGAGCTCCACCATCTCTATACCCAAAAAAGATAAGGAAGCTATTGCCGAATCTTCAAAATTTTTTGCCATTGTTTTCAGGGTACATCCTGGAAAATAAGAGATTTTCATCTTTGTCCCTTTCATAAAATAAACTTAAATCAAGCACTAAATTTACGGAGACAGCTAACCAAAGCTATTTGAGGAACTTGAGAGAGCACTTCCTTAGGAATAGACAATGGACTAACATAATCAACATTTTTCCTGAGAGTAATCTGCCTGAGAGCTTCCATAACTTTTGCTAAATCTACTCCTTTAGGGCAGCGGGTAACACAAGTAAAGCAGGAAGCACAAATCCAGATTGTTTTAGAATCTAAAACTTCCTTTTCCTGACCCAGTTGAACAAGACGAATAATCTCACAGGGGGATATATCCATCTCTGATATACTGGGACATCCGGCAGAACATTTCCCGCACTGATAACAAGTATAAATGTTCTCTTCACTTAATTCTTCTACCTTGTCTAAAAATTTACTTTTGATATTCTTAATAGAAATTTCCGTCCTCATTTCTACTCCTCCACTTTCATTGCTTTTAAAAAATCTTCTGAGCTGACACCGGGAGATTGAACTTTCTCCTTATCATAGAACTCATCTATTTTAGAGTTTAACCACCTTTTTTTACGGATCTCCCCTTTTAATTTTCCCTCTAATTCTTCAAGG
>JBGPSO010000229.1:0-2898 GCA_041490145.1 Atribacterota bacterium | reverse complement strand
TTGTTGGTGGTGCCAAAATCCTGAAAGCCAGTTAAGCGAGCAGGAAATGATATTTTGGGGAGATAGATGTATAGGTTGCGGAGCATGTTCTACGATTTGTCTTTCCGATGCTATTCAGATAAAAAATGGTATTCCGATTACTGAAAAAGAGAAATGCATTCTTTGCGGAAAGTGTATAGAAAAATGCACGGCTCTAGCCCGAGAAATGATAGGGGAAAAACTAACCATCGAAGAGGTTATAAAAGAAATAGAAAAAGATCTGGTATTTTATGAAGAATCTGGCGGGGGAGTGACCTTCTCCGGTGGGGAACCTTTGGGGCAATCTGAATTTTTAGAGGGTCTCCTTAATGGTTGTAGAGCAAAGAAGATTCACACCGCAGTCGATACCTCCGGATATATTTCCTGGGAAATTTTAAATAAAATAAGCCCTAAAGTAGATTTATTTTTGTACGACCTTAAATTAATGGATAACAAAAAACACCAAAAATATACCGGGGTATCTAATGAGATCATTTTAGAAAATTTAAAGAAACTTTCTTCAGTACACCATAATATCTTTGTTCGTTTTCCGGTTATTCCTGGCATAAACGATGATTATCAAAATATCAAGGAAACGGGAGAATTTTTATCTTCCTTAAAGATAGCTCAGGTGAATCTTCTCCCTTATCACTATATAGGTATAGATAAATACAGAAGATTGGGAAGGACTTATAAGTTAGTAACCACACAATCTCCTTCGGAAGAAAAATTATCCGAGATATCCGGGATTTTAAGGAAGTTTAATCTGAATATAAAATTAAGAGGTTAATTTATATGATTAAAAGAGTGGAAAAATTAAGACAGGAAAGTTTAGATACTCAACCTTATATTTCTATCGAGCGAGCAAATTTGGTAACTGAAGCCTATCAGAAATATGCCGGAAAAGTTTCTTCTCCGGTACTTCGGGCTTTAACCTTTAAACAGGTGCTGGAAAATAAAGTTATCTATATCGCTGAAGGGGAGCTTATTATGGGAGAGCGGGGGGAGGCTCCCAAAGCTACTCCTACTTTTCCAGAATTATGCTGTCATAGTATGGAAGATTTTAATTTAATAAATGACCGTGAAAAGATTGCCTTTAAGGTGAGTGAAGAAGATAAAAAAATTCAAGAAGAGAAGATTATCCCTTATTGGGAAAACAGGTCGATGCGCAGTCAGATATTTAAAGAGATGACCCTGCAATGGAAGGACTGTTATGAAGCAGGTATTTTTACCGAATTTATGGAACAGAGAGCCCCTGGGCATACGGTAGCCGATGATAAGATATATCATAAAGGTTTTTTAGATTTCCAGAAAGATATTAAAAAGAGTCTGCAGAACCTTGATTATTTAAATGATGTTGAATCCTATCAAAAACAAGAAGAATTAAAGGCTATGCTTATCTGCGCCAAGGCTATAATCAGGTTTGCTAAACGTTATACTGATAAAGCTTTAGAGATGGCCAAGAGTGAAAAAAATTCCCCAAGAAAGAAGGAGCTATTAAAAATCGCAGAGGTTTGTTCTCATGTTCCAGCTAACTCACCCCGAAACTTTTGGGAAGCTTTGCAAATGTATTGGTTTGTTCATGTAGGGGTTATTACCGAACTTAATACCTGGGATTCATTCAATCCAGGCAGATTAGACCAGCATCTATACCCCTTTTATAAAAAGGGATTAGAAGAGGGGACGTTGACTGAAGAAAAGGCAAAGGAACTTTTAGAGTGCTTCTGGATAAAATTCAATAATCAACCAGCACCACCCAAAGTAGGAGTAACTTTAGCCGAAAGTGGGACCTATACCGATTTTGCTAATATTAATAATGGTGGATTAAAGATAGATGGCTCTGATGGAGTGAATGACTTAACCTATCTGATACTCGATGTAATCGATGAAATGAGATTATTACAACCCAGCACTAATATTCAGTTGAGCCAGAAGAGTCCGGATAGATTTTTAAGACGAGCTTGCGAAATAATCCGAAAGGGTTGGGGACAGCCTTCAGTATTTAACGCTGAAGAAGTGGTCGAGGAGATGCTCAGACAGGGTAAATCCATAGAGGATGCCCGATGTGGGGGAACGAGTGGTTGTGTGGAGACCGGTGCCTTTGGCAAAGAAAGTTACATCTTAACCGGTTATTTTAATTTAGTAAAAGTGCTGGAGATAACTTTAAATAACGGCATTGACCCTCGGAATGGTAAGAAAATAGGGATAGCAACTGGTGAACCAACCCAATTAAATTCTTTTGCAGAATTATTTCAGGCTTTCAAAAATCAACTTCACCATTTTATAGATATAAAGATTAAGGGAAATAATATAATTGAAAGATTGTATGCTATCTATATGCCCGCCCCATTCCTCTCCATAATAATTAGTGATTGTATTGAAAAAGGGAAGGATTATAATGCTGGTGGTGCTCGCTATAATACCGATTACCTTCAGGGCGTAGGAATTGGCACCATTACTGATGGTCTATCAGCAATTAAATACCATATCTTTGACCAGAAAAATATAAATATGAAAAAATTAAAAGAAGTATTAAAAGATAATTTTGTTGGTCATGAAGAAATACGTCAATTATTTTTAAATAAAACCCCCAAATACGGGAATGATGATGATTATGCCGATGATATTATGAAGTTGGTATTTAATGCTTTTTACCAGGAAGTAAATGGAAGAAAAAATACCAAGGATGGGGTCTATAGAATAAATATGCTTCCTACTACCTGTCATATCTATTTTGGCTCAGTAGCGGGAGCTACACCTGATGGAAGAAGGGCCGGACAACCTGTCTCAGAAGGAATTTCACCAGTACAGGGGGCAGATCGTTTGGGACCTACAGCAGTTATCAAATCAGCCGCCAAGATGGACCAGGTAAAAACCGGA
>JBGPSO010000228.1:0-2899 GCA_041490145.1 Atribacterota bacterium | reverse complement strand
TAGTCTTTACCAGATGGATATTATTCTTGCCTGAAGATAAAAAAATATTTTTGTCAATCTTAAATTTTTCCTTAAATCCCACTCCCGAAATTTCCAATATGATTTCTATTTCTTGCGGGAAAACATTATTGTTCAAAGGCACATCTATATCTAAGCGCGCACGGCCATCTTCTAACAGTAAAGGAGATACTTTAATATTTTTATCCAAATGTATTTTGTTTTTTTCTTCAATTAATATATCATTCCATATACCTCCGGTATTTTTATCCTGTCCATATTCAGGATCCCAGCTACCGGGACGAGTGTCATGATGATTGAATATCCCTTTTATTAGGTGTTTCTTATTGGGCCAGATATCCACAGACTCTCGAGGTGAATCCACCTCAACTTCGAGAAGATTCTCTCCATCTTTTAACATATCAGTTATAAGGAAAGAAAATTCTTGGAAGTACCCTTCATGTTTTCCAATTAATCTTCCATTCAGTTTCACCTGACAAAAGTAATCCACTCCTTTGAAGACCAGATAATAGTCCTTATCTTTCTGAAGAGATATCACGAATGACTTCTTATAATATACCTTGCCACTGTGATTTAATCCTTGTAAATACCAATTAGAAGGAACCTGAATATCACTATATTCTTCTTGTTTATTCAAACAAAATTTCCATATTCCGTTAAGAGAATATGTTTTCGAAGTCAAAAACATAAATGAATCTCCTTTCTTTAAATCTTTATTAATTATTTTTACCCAAGATTACAGTCACTTCCACTTCTTTATCTTTCTTATTATAAGGTACCAGATTTTCTTTTATCAATTTTCCATTGATTAGTAAACGCTTAACTCCCTTGCTAACCCCATCAGGATTTTTCACGGTAATATAATATTTTACTCCACGGAAGAGCCGAATAACCCTGTAACCCTTCCAATTTTTAGGGATACAAGGGTCTATCAGCAAACCTTGATAATCGGGTTTAATTCCCAAAATAGCCTGGGTAATGGTTACAAAACTCCAGGCTGCTGTACCGGTAAGCCAGGAGTTTTTGGCTTCACCATAGGTTGGTGCATCTCTACCAGCAATCATCTGAGCGTAAGCATAAGGCTCGCACCGATACTTTTCAGTAAAATTATCCTTAGTGCTGGGGCAAATTTGTAAGTAATAATTAAAAGCTTTATCACCATTTCCTATTATCGTCTCTGCTATAGAAATCCAAGGATTATTATGGCAAAATATCCCTGCATTTTCTTTATATCCTGGAGGATAAGAAGAAATTTCCCCTAAATTTAAATAATAGTGAGTATATGCAGGTTGAAGTGACATAATTCCATGTGGAGTCGATAAATATTTTTCCACGCTATCTAAAGACATCTGAGCTCTACCATCTTTTAAGCCAACACCACCCATAATACACCAACCTTGAGATTCAATAAATATCTTTCCTTCTTCACATTCCTTAGACCCTACTTTATTCCCATAATAGTCATAAGCTCGCAAAAACCATTCTCCATCCCATCCATGTTCTTCAACCGCTTTCTTGATAAGTTTGTATCCTTTATTGAGTTCATTAATTTTTTCTTCAGCACCAATCTGTTGACAAAGCTTTATGAATTCACGACAAACATAGAGAAACAAACCGGCAATCATTACAGATTCTGCTACCCCTCCGTTTAGGTCCCCGGCTGACTGAAAAGATTCTCCGGGCACTTTGGAAAAACAATTGAGGTTCAGACAATCATTCCAGTCGGCATGACCTATAAGAGGAATATGGTGCGGTCCTACATTTTTAAGGGTATAATCAATAGAAACATAAAGATGACTAAGAATAGTCGCTTTACTGTCGGGGACATCGGGATACCCAATAATTTCTTCGAGAATTGAAAAATCTCCGGTTTCCTTTATGTAAGCACAAGTAGAAGCAATAAGCCATAATGGATCATCGTTAAATCCTTTACCTATATTTTCGTTTCCCTCCTTGGTTAAGGGTTGATACTGATGATAACAATCTCCGCTAGAGAGCTGAACAGCAGCAAGCTCCAGAATTCTTTTTCTTGCTCTTTCCGGAAATATATGCATAAAACCAAGCAAATCCTGATTGGAATCCCGAAAGCCCATTCCACGCCCAACACCAGATTCGTATAAAGAAGCAGAACGAGACAGATTAAAAGTGACGATACACTGATACTGATTCCAAATATTGACCATACGTTCTACATGTTCATTATCTATTTTCACCTGATATCGACTAAGCAGTTTGGTACAATAGGCTTTCAACTCATTAAATGCTTCATCCACCGCTGAGGTAGCTTTTAAAAGCTCCAACTTAGTCCATAATGACTTTTTATTAATAATATTGGGGGCTGAAAACTTTTCATCTTCTTTGTTTTCCATATATCCTAATATAAAATGGAGTGTTCTATTTTGTCCTGGCTGGAGGGTGACATTGAGCTGATGAACACCAACGGGAGCCCAACCGCTTGCCAGAGAATTAGTGCATCTTCCTTTACTTACCACTTGAGGATTTTCAAACCCATTATGAATCCCAATAAATGCATCGCGGCTAGTATCAAATCCATCTATTTTTTGGCTACAGAAAAAATAGGCATAATGATTTCGTCTTTCCCGATATTCAGTTTTGTGAAAGATAGTATCATTTTCTACTTCTACTTCGCCTATATTGAAATTTCGTTGGAAATTAGTTATATCGTCCATAGCATCCCAAAGGCAAAATTCAACTAAGGAAAAAAGGGTTAGCTTTTTTTCCTGCTCTCCATGATTTATTATTTTTACTTTCCATATTTCCATATTCTCTCTAAGAGGAACAAAGTAAGTGATCTCTACTTCCACATCATTTTTTTTCCCGGTAATCACCGAATATCCTAATCCATGGCGACAGGAGTAAC
>JBGPSO010000227.1:0-2902 GCA_041490145.1 Atribacterota bacterium | reverse complement strand
GTTAGATTTTCAAAAAGACACCCTTGAACTTAGGAATAGTCTTCAGATAAAAGAGCTGGAAGTTAAAGTATTATTGTTAGAACCGCTTACTGAGATGACAAAAATTAAAGCAAAATTTGAAGAAATTGCTAAGTTGCAGGTTGAAATCAGGGTTAAAACAATTGAAAGGTATTTAGAGATTAAAGGATTATTAACTCCTGAACAACAAGCTAAATTACCATTAGGTGTTCCTTCCCAAATATTTGCTCACCAAAAGATGGGTATGGGTAGGGGTAAAATGATGAAAAGTTATTGTTGGTAAATAAAAAGCAATAAAGAGTAAATTTAAATAGGGAGGAGAATAAATGTTTTCCTCCCCTCTACTAATTTTTATAGCGAGGTGTAAATAAAAATGATAAAAAATAAACTGTTAAAAATAAATAAAAAATTGATAGTTACCACAATTTTAATCTTATTTCTTTCTTTAAGCTTATTAGTACAGACTATAAACGCAGAACCTCAGCTGGACAAACCTTATTCATCTATCGAGGATTTAAGCAATAGTATTGCAGATATTGCAGAAAAAAATAGTCCAGCAGTAGTTAATATAGATACAGTAAGAATGGTAGAAACTCAAAATCCTTTTTTAGATGATCCCATATTCGGACATTTTTTTGGAGACCAATTTAAAGAGTATACCAGAACAATTCCTCAAAAAGGCACTGGCTCCGGGTTTATTATTAACCAAGAAGGATATATAATTACCAATGAACATGTAGTCCACAAAGCTGAAAAGATAAAAGTTACTCTTTCTGATGGGAGAGAATTTACCGGAGAAGTAATTGGTTCAGATACAACTTCAGATATGGCAATTGTAAAGATAAAAGCAGATCATTTACCTCTGGTTGCTTTGGGTGATTCAGATAAATTAAGAGTAGGAGAAATTGTAGTCGCCATTGGTAACCCTTATGGACTTCAACAAACTGTAACCATGGGTGTAGTTGGTGCTAAGGGCCGTTCTATCCCTACAGGCATAGAAGGACGTGTATATAAAGATTTTATTCAAACTGATGCAGCTATAAATCCTGGGAATAGTGGCGGTCCGTTACTCAATACCAAAGGAGAAGTTGTGGGAATAAACACAGCAATTATTCCTTATGCTCAGGGTATTGGATTTGCTATTCCTATAAATATAGCCAAGAAAAATATAGATGATTTAATTAATTTAGGCAAAGTAAGAAGATCATGGTTAGGTGTATATATTCAAGAGGTTACTCCAGAAATTGCCAAACAATTTAACTTAACGGAAGCTAAAGGTGTTTTAGTGGGAGATGTGGTTAAAAATAGTCCAGCAGAAGAAGTCGGGATAAAAACAGGTGATATAATTAAGAAAGTTAATAGTGAAGAGGTAAATTCTCCTGAAGAACTTCAAGATAAAATAGGGAATATAGAGATTGGCAAAGAAGCAAAGATCGAAATTGTGCGAAATGGTGAACCAATTTCCTTTATAGTAAAAGTAAGTGAGATGCCCACTGTGGGAGAAGAAGGTAGTAAGCCTGAATCTCCTAAAGAAGAAAAAGTACTTTCAGTACAAACTGGATTAAAAGTGGAGTCAGTTACTACGGAAATTGCTAAGGAATTGGGATTACCCTGGGTAAAAGGGTTGGTAATTACTGAAGTGGTCCCGGGAAGTTCGGCGGATGATATGGGTTTACAACCAGGGGACATAGTTTTAGAGGCAAACCGAACAGAATTATCTTCTGTTGAGGAGTGGGAAAAAGTAATCAACAAATTAGAACCAGAAGATACACTACTGTTATTGGTTTTTCGTAATCAACATACTTATTATGTGCCGATAAAAGTGGAGAAGATTGACTGAATAAGTCAGAAGACAGAAGTCAGAAGACAGAATAAGATTGTAATAAGTGATTTGTAGGGGCTCGATGAATCGAGCCCCTAACTGTAGGACAAGCGTCCCCCGTTTTCACGAGGGGGCAGGCCCGCCTGTTAAAAAAATAGATTTCTGCGGGAGTTTACCCTCGCGAAAGCGGAAAAATGGAAAGAGATGGTTTATAAAGTTGGAAAAAGGGAAAAATCAAAAAATATTTGAGTCATTACCTTTTCGAGAAAAAAATATTATATTAGCTTTAATTATTATCTTGCTTCTTACCCTATTGCTGGGTTTTATGACCTATAAAGAAGTACAAAGAGAAAGATATTATTTGTGGGAATCGGCTCGTTCAGAAGGTTTAAATATTGCCTTTTCTATTCAGGCTCTTGGTCCTAAATTTATTTTAAATGAAAATATTTTGAAAGAAATTTTGCTACTTTTAAAGAAAGAGGAAGTAAGCTATATTGATATTTGTAATGATAAAGGTTTAATCCTAATTAGTACTGAAGAAGAAAGAGGGAAAAGTACTATACAAATCTTCAATCCGGGTAAAATCAATTTTGTCAACACTCAAGACAAAAAGGGGAATAGAGTACTTCAGGTAATAAAACCATTTAGTCTTGATATTAGTAGACCGTTAGATGTTTGGAAGATATTACCTATACGAAATAGTTATTTAGTGGTGGGGATAAATTTAGAGGGTTATTATCTGCGCTTGAGTCAGACCAGGAGAAGAATCATTTTAAACTACGGTATCATAATGGCCCTGGTGTTGCTGGGAATATATGTAATTTTTAAATTACAGGAGACCTATATCGTAAAAAAGACCCTGAAGGAAATGAAAGTCTATACTTCAAAATTATTGGAGACTATGGGTAATGCGGTAATTTCAGTAGATAATAAGGGTATCATTAAGACCTTTAATCGTAAGAGCGAGGAGATTTTTGGCAAAAAGAGAGAGGAAGCGTTAAATAAAGATTGTCAGGAAGTATTGAATTTAAATATTGAGGGAGAATGTATTTTTAAGAAATG
>JBGPSO010000226.1:0-2936 GCA_041490145.1 Atribacterota bacterium | reverse complement strand
TTTAATAAATTTTCAATAGTAGCCTCCTAAGTTAAACTGAAAAGAATATATCCTTTCTTTCATAAATGAAAGTAAAATAATTTCTTTGAGATAAGAAAAAATCATCAAGTTCTTGGGCCGAATTACTAATTTATAACTAAATTTGAAAATATTTCTAAAACCATTTATTCTAATAGATAGATGGCGATGGACCTCTGTCTTGGTCATGAAGAGAATTGTGGTATGATAAGCAAGATAAATGAGCGAAAGAAAATTTCAACAGGAGATAAGATGAAAGATAAACCCGTGCATTTAGAAGAAGATCACGAATTTATTATAAACGGTTATTCTCATCGGGGAGAGGGGATAGGCAGGATTGACAATTTCGCTATATTTGTGATGGGGGCAGTTCTTGATGAAAAAGTTAAGGTAAAAATAACGGAGGTAAAAAAGAATTTTGCTCGAGGACAATTAGAGGAAATTATTTTATCTTCTCCTTTTAGGGTAGAACCCCGGTGTTCGGTTTATAATTTTTGTGGAGGTTGTCAATTACAACATATTGTTTATGAAAAACAATTAGAAATAAAAAAGGTAATGGTACAGGATGCTCTTATGAGATTAGGTCATCAAAAAGTGGAAGTATTACCGGTCATAGGAATGGAATATCCCTGGCGTTATCGTAATAAAGGTTATTTTCAAGTAGAACAGGAAAAAGGTAAGTTACATTTAGGATTTTATAGAGCGGGCAGTTATGATTTTATACCGGCCAGTGGATGTGTCCTGTTCAGTTCGCAAATTAATAAATTGGTTAGCTATTTGGAAGAACCATTAAGTTTACAAAAAGTTGTGGTGTATAATCGCCGAACTGGGAAAGGAAATTTAAGGAATATATTAATCAGAGAAAGTAGAGATAATAGAGAAATAATGATTGTCTTTATCACCAAAGAAGAGAATCTAGGATTTGACCAAAGTATTTTAAATAATATAACCAGAATATTCCCTCAGGTAGTCTCCATTTATCAAAATATTAATAAAGGCTATAGGTCAGTTTTATTGGGAAAGGATTTTAGACTTTTAAAAGGGAAGGTTGATTTGGAAGATGCCATTGGCCCATTCAGGTTTAAAATATCCCCCCAGTCTTTTTTCCAGGTTAATGTAGCCCAGGCGCAAATATTAAATGAAAAAATATTAGAGTATTCGCATTTAAGCGGAGAGGAGACAGTTATCGATTCTTATTGCGGTACCGCGGCCATTTCTATCTATCTGGCTAATTATGCCAAAAAAGTGTATGGTATTGAAATAGAAAAAAGTGCTATTCGAGATGCAAAAATTAATAGTGAGTTAAACCAGATCTTTAATTTAAAATTCTTTACCGGTAGAGTTGAGGAGTGGTTATACAGATGGAGGAAAAGGGGTGAAAAAGCCCAGATTATTATATTAGATCCACCCCGCAAGGGTTGTTCTGAAGAAGCATTAAAAGAAATTGTAAAAATTAAACCAAGACAAATTTTATACGTATCCTGTAATCCAGCAACCTTAGCCCGCGATTTAAAATACCTGACCAAGGATGATTATAAATTAGAAAAAATCTTCCCAATTGATATGTTCCCCCAGACGGGCCACATAGAATGTCTGGCTTATTTAAAAAGATAAAAAATTAGAAGAATAAGGATAGAGGAACTCAATATATTGTGCCCTCATAATGATGGATGACGCACTCTCTGTCATGGAAGTATAAATCCAGTTTAACAAATTTATTTACTTTTTAGGTTATAATTATTTTGTAATTTAATTATTCAAATATTATTTAAGGTTTTAAGATGGAAAAAAAGAAAAAAGACGATAAGCTTAATTTAAAAATAGGGCTTAAAGATATAGACCCGGGAGCTTTATTTATAATAAAAAAGTTAAATGCTGGGGGTTATGAGGCTTTGGTGGTAGGAGGCTGTATTCGTAATTTGGTAATGGGGGAAGAAGCCCACGATTGGGATATAACTACCTCAGCCACCCCAAAGGAAATTTCTCGAGCCTTTAAAGGTTATAAAGTTGTCCCAGTAGGAGAAAAATACGGTACAATTATGGTAGTAATCAAAGCGGTTAATTATCAGGTGACCACTTTTAGAGGTAAAGACAAATTAAGAGGAATAGAAGAGACAGAAGTGGCGAAATGGACATCACTTCTACTGGAAGATTTAAAACATCGTGATTTTACTATCAATGCTCTGGCCTGGGGGGAAAAAGAAGGAGTATTAGATTATTTTAAAGGGTCGGAAGATATTAAACGAAGGGTAATAAAGGGCGTAGAAGACCCTTCTGAGCGGATAAAAGAAGACCCCTTGAGGATGTTAAGGGCGATTAGATTGGCCTGCGAGCTTGATTTTAAAATAGATCAAGCTACCCTCCAGGGGATAAAGAAAAATAGCATACTGATTAAAAAAGTTAGCCCGGAAAGAATTAGAGATGAATTGATTAAAATATTATTAAGCAATTTTCCTAAAAGAGGGTTTAAATTGTTACAGCAATTGGGCTTATTACAGTTTATTCTTCCTGAGATAGAAAGATGTGTTGGCTTTTACCAAGAAGATCTTTGCCCAAATAAAGATCTATTTGAACATATTTTAAATCTCTTGAATAATCTTCCCCCCGATTTAGCTCTTCGTTTAGTAGCTTTATTGGGTGAAGTAACCCAGCCCCTCTCTAATTCTCAGATAAGCAGAAAAGAATTTGCAGCTAAAATACTGTGCAGATTAAAATTTATGAATTCTATAATTAAAAAGGTTAGTATTTTGGTCCAAAAGAATTGGCGAGCAATTGATTTTCTCAATCCAAAAAATATTAGACAATTTATTTCTAAACATGGCGAAGAAAACATTTTGAATGTTTTAGAGCTAAAGCGGGCTGATATTAAGATAGGTAAAAAAATTGCTAAACTGAAGCAATTAGAAAAAATGGAACAG
>JBGPSO010000225.1:0-2951 GCA_041490145.1 Atribacterota bacterium | reverse complement strand
TAAATAATAGTTTTTCGATAAATTCAGAAAAATTCGGTAAAAATAATGTAATTAATATTTTGGGTAGAAACTGGGCACTTATCTTTCTTATTTTTATGTTAATCCTATTCAGTTTTTTAGGAAAGAATTTTTTTAGTCTGAATAATTTTAATAATATTGTTTTAGGAGTAAGTTCTCTTCTTTTATTAGCGAGTGGAGAGGCCTTTGTGATTATTAGTGGAGGTATTGATCTTTCCATTGGTTTTGTTATGGGTTTTGTCTGTGTAACTACAGCTATTATTATGCGAGATTTAAATGCAGCAGGTTATTCACCATTTATTTCTATATTAACTGGTTCATTGGTCGGACTTTTATTAGGGCTTATTCCAGGAATTGTTAATGGATTTCTGGTGGCTAAATTAAGAGTACCGCCCTTTATTGCTACCCTTGGTATGTGGGGAATTACTAACGGCTTAGCCTGGAGACTTTGCGAAGGATTTCCTATTGGTTTTATACCTTTACAAGTACGAGACATTGGTAATGCGTATATTGCATATTTTTCTCCTAAAAAGGGTTTTTCCTTTTTTATAAAACCTGAGCTGACTGAAAGGAAAGACATATTAAGCTTATTAAAAATTATCCCCATACCCATTTTATTAATAACCCTTATCCTGGTTATATTTGCTTTTATTCTATCCCGAACTAAATTCGGACAGCATACCTATGTTATTGGCGGAAAAGTAGATGCCGCTAGAAGAGCAGGGATTAATGTCCCCCTGCATTTGATTAAGATTTATATTATATCTTCATTTTTTGCAGCAACTGCCGGTGTATTATTAGTTTTTAAATTAAATATGGGTGTTCATACTCAGTATACTTCCAGTTATGAACTTTTTGCAATTGCAGCAGTGGTTATAGGGGGAGCAAGTCTTACAGGTGGTAAAGGGACAGTCTGGGGTACTGTCATTGGTGTATTATTAATCGGGACTTTAGACAATGGTTTGATGATGATGGGATTGCCTATTTTTTATCGATATATTGCCACTGGATGTATTTTAATTATTGCCGTTTTAATTGATCAGTTCTTCCCAGAGTTGGTGTACAAAGAATGATAAATTACCATAAACCAAAAAAAATAGGGATTAGTATTCTCAGAAGGTGGACTCTAATCTTTCTACTGGGTGAAATTCTATTTTTTGGCCTGGTAGGAACGAATTATATTAGCTTAAATAATTTACAAGATATTCTTGTTGCTTCAACCACTGTTCTTTTATTAGCTACTGGAGAAACTTTTGTTATAATTACCGGAGGAATCGACTTATCTGTCGGATTTATGGTTGGTTTTAGCTCAGTGATATGCGCAAAAGTGATGGTTAATTTAGAAACGGCGGGGTTTTCTCAGATTGCAGCAATTAGTATAGGTGTATTAGCTGCCCTTTTATTGGGTTTAATTCCCGGATTTATCAATGGATTTCTGGTAGCAAAATTAAGAGTACCTTCTTTTATTGCCACTTTTGGTATGTATGGAATTGCTTATGGTTTTGCTGAGATTATCTGTAATAATGTACCTGTCCATAATTTACCTTCCTCTTTGGGAACTTTAGGTCATGGTTATTTATTTTATTGGCTACCGGGGAAGATTTTTAGCTTTCTAAATAAACCCGAAAACCTAACCAGAGATGAACTAAAGCATTTAATAGTAATTATTCCTAATGTAGTAGTCATTACTTTTATATTTATTGCTATTTTTGCTTTTATTCTGGCTAAAACTAAATTTGGGCAGCACACCTATGCCATTGGCGGGAATATTAATGCAGCGGAAAGGGCAGGAGTCAATGTAAAAACCCATTTAATTAAAGTTTATATGATCTCTTCATTTTTTGCCTCCCTTGCTGGGGTAATATATGTATTGCAATTTATTACTGGTCGAGCTCCGGCAGGTAGTGCTCGTTTATTAGATGCCATAACAGCAGTAGTTATTGGTGGAGCTAGCCTATACGGTGGCAAAGGTACAATAATAGGTACAGTTATTGGTGCTTTGATCATTGGGGTATTAGAGATAGGCCTGGTTAACCTAAGCATTCCTACTTATAATTTATATATTGCCGTTGGTTGTATACTTATCTTTGCTGTGTTAATTGATCAGTTTTCACCTGAATTAATACAAAAAGAAGAGGAGATTTGATAAGGAGGTTATGATGGAACCTTTATTGGAAGTAAAAAATATTACCAAAAAATTTGGTGGTTTAACTGCAGTTGATAATGTCAGTATGCAGATTTTTCCTGGAGAAGTTATTGGTATTTTGGGCGATAATGGGGCAGGTAAATCAACTTTAATTAAAGTAATCTCTGGCGTATATCATGCTGAAGCAGGTCAGATATTTTATGAAGGGAATAGGATAAAGATCAGCAATCCAACGGAAGCATTAAAAATCGGGATAGAAACTATCTATCAAGATTTAGCTTTGGCTGAAAATATGAACGTTTATTCTAACATCTTTTTAGGTCGAGAAAAATTAAAGAAATTTTTGGGTTTAGTAGATGTGCTGGATCATGATTATATGCATAGCGAATCCAAAAAAGTATTAAATCGCTTAGATATCAACATTCCTTCTTTAAAAAATAAGATTAGTACACTTTCTGGAGGAGAACGGCAGGCTGTAGCTATCTCCCGCTCTATTTACTGGAATGCAAAGTTATTGATTATGGATGAACCTACCGCAGCTTTGGGAGTGGCAGAGCAGAAAAAAGTATTAAATTTGGTAAAGACTTTGAGTTCTCAAGGGGTTTCTATCTTTATTATTAGTCATCAGATCCATGATGTATTTTCAGTGGCTACGAGATTATTAATCATGCGACGAGGCAAGAAAGTAGCAGAAAGGGTTACAAAAAAGACCAGTGCTGATGAAGTAGTTGGTTTAATTGTAGGTTCCATACTCGGGGAATATAATTAAAAGATAAGGGAAGGGAAT
>JBGPSO010000224.1:0-2958 GCA_041490145.1 Atribacterota bacterium | reverse complement strand
CTTGTCACTTTCTATCCCAATAGACAATTGGAAATATGATTATCAATATAAGATTTGGAAAGGTCCTGAAGATCAGGTCAGATAATTATTTTTCAATTTTAAAAATAATGAGAATAAAGGAGATGGAAAAATGAGAGAAGAAGAAAAAGAAAGAATAAAAGCAAGAGCCCTTGAATATTTTAAAAAAGCAGGTATTGTTCTTTCTTCGCAAGAGAAAGAAAATATGGAAATTGCTGATTTCGCTCTAAATGATTTTGAAAGAAACGGGCTGGTTTTAGTAGTATATATAAATAACTTTAGGTATTGTGCGAAAGAGATGGTATTGTTTCCTAATCAAACTTGTCCTGAACATCGCCACCCTGATCATAATGGTAGGGAAGGGAAAATGGAAACATTTCGTTGTCGTTATGGTTTAGTTTATCTTTATGTCGAAGGAGAGAAAAGCCTAAATCTCCATGCTTCTCCCCCTGCTGGTGATGAAAAATATTATACCGTATTTCACGAAATTATTTTAAAACCGGGAGAGCAATATACCGTTAAGAAGAATAAACTGCACTGGTTTAAAGCCGGAGAGGCAGGAGCGATTATCTCTGAATTTTCTTCGTATAGTGATGATGCCAGTGATATATTTACCAATCTTCATATAAAGAGAGTTCCGGAGGAATAGATTAGGAGTTAAAATTTTACCAATATATGTTGACAAAAAAAGAAAGTTGATATAAAATATTTAGTAAGTATAGTTTACTAACTAAAATAAGGAGCTTGTATGTTAGTTCTGAAGCCAGAAGGTACACGAAAAAAAAATGCTAATACTTTACTCCATATTTTACTGAAAGAAGACGGTATCTCTCGAGTAGAATTATCCCGAATGACTAGTCTAACCAAAACCACTGTTTCTGCCATTATTAAAGGGTTTAAAGATTCTGGTATTGTCGAAGAATCAAATCAAGTTTCTACTGGTAATATCGGAAAGTCTCCCATTCCTCTTCATATTAGAGCTGATGCAGTTTATACCATAGGTGTACATCTTAGTAGGGAACGGATAGAAACATTACTAATGGATGCACAAATGACTATTATTACTTATAATAGAGGAGAAGATTATGAAAAATTTGGTTTAGAAGGAGTTATTAATAGCTTATTTATTAATATTAATAAAATAAGAGAATATGCAAAAAGGAAGAAAATTAATATTGGAGCAATCGGTATTGGCATTCCAGGACCTTTGGATGCACAGACTGGTGTGGTAAAAAAACCTCCTAAATTTAAAGGGTGGAAAAATGTTCCTTTGAGAAGTATAGTACAACAGGAATATGGGGTTCCCGTCTGGATAGAAAATGACGCTAATGTTTGTGCTTTGGCAGAGAAGTGGTTGGGAAGTGGAAGAAATATACATAATTTTATCAATATACTTCTAAATGAAGGTATAGGGGCGGGAGTCATTATTAATGATGAGCTTTATCAGGGTACTTATGATTTTGTAGGAGAGATCGGACATTTTTTATGTTATGAACAAGGGAAATTTCAGTATCTGGAAGATATTGCCGGAGCAGATGTCTTACTACGTTGGGCTAATTCTCAGGGCTTGTCAGTAAAAAGTTTAAAAAGCATAGCTGAATTACTTCAACAAGATAATCAGATTGCTAACTCAATTGTAAAAAAGATAGCGACTTGGATAGGTTCCGCTATTGTTAATGCTATTCATATGATTGGTCCCCAGACTGTATTTATTGGAGGGAAAATGGTTGTCTTAGGAGAACCTTTGATTCAACCGATCAGGAAAATTGTATCTCGCTATTTATTTGGAGAGCAAGCAGTGAATATTCAATTCTCCAGTATCTCATCAAATGCGGTACCGAGTGGAGCAGGAATTTATGCCATGATCCATTGGTTAGAAAAAAAGTGTTCAGAAATTTAAAACAGCTTATCAGTTAGGAGAGTTTATAGTTTTTAAGAAAAATTTCTTATATACAGATAAAGCAAAGAAAAACTAGCCGAGGTAATTTTGTATCAAATAGAGATTAAAAAATTTAAGGAGGTGAAATAAAAGAAAGAAAAATAATTAATAATTTACTATTTTGTTTTCAAAAATGTTTTCGAGAATTTTTAAAATGGAGTAAGTTTATTATTATTAAGTTAAGGAGGAGAAAAAATGAAAAAGTTTATTATTACTTTACTGTTAATCTGTTTAGTTTTGTCTTTTACTGCTATGACCGGGGTTGCTAAACAACTGAAATTTGCCTTTATGCCTGGCATTGCTGACCCCTTCTACTTTACAATGGAAAAAGGTGCTAAAGCAAAAGCAGCAGAATTAGGTGTAGAGTTGATTGTGGGAGAATATCCGAAAGCTTGGGGCCCTGAGTACCAGGTACCAATATTAAAAGCCCTGGTCGCCCGAGGAGATATTGATTTACTCTTTACGGCTCCTACTTCTACAGAGGCCTTAATCCCGGTTCTGAAAGAAATTTACGATAGTGGCATTCCAATTATTACGGTAGATACTTATATTGGTGATGGGGATTATACCAAAGCAAGTAATTATAGTTTCCCTCTTGCTTATATTGGGACAGATAATTTCTTGGGTGGAGAGGTAGTTGCTGGTCAATTAGCCCTATTACTTGGTGGAAAAGGAAAAGTATTTTTAGAAAATACTAATCCGGATACCTCTAGTGTAATAAATAGAGAATTAGGTTTTCGAGCGGGATTAAAAATATTCCCCAACATGGAGTTAGTAGGAGTAGAATATTGCCTTGATATTCAGGAAACTGCTGCTACTCAAGTGGGTGCTGCTTTACAGAAAAATCCTGATTTGGAAGCAGTATTTGGAGTTAACGTATTTAGTGCTCAAGGTGCCTACCAGGCTGTGGTTAGTGCTGGATTGGGAGGTGCGGTTAAAATTGCCACCTGGGATGCAACGGAAACCTTAATTGAAGCTTTAAAAAGAAAAGAGTTGAATTT
>JBGPSO010000223.1:0-2958 GCA_041490145.1 Atribacterota bacterium | reverse complement strand
CCAAAATTTTACTCTCTTATAGAGTACCGTCATTCTATTTATTACTGCCATAAGCTTTGCTGAGATAGCATCATTATAATTAGGACATAACCAGATTATACCATCAGCATCTTCTATGGCTGGAAGAATTTCATTTACAATTACTCCTCCATAAAAGCAGCTTTTTTCCTCACTATAATGGATACAGGTCTTATAAGGACATCCTCTACAATCTACAATAGTTCCGTTTTCTATATGTAGTTCCCTTAAATTCCCTACAGTAAGATTATCCTTAACCATTTCCCAGAGCATAAGAGTATTAGAAGTCTTAAATGAACTGGAATGAAGGATTAATATCTTTGGGGTATCAATCAAGATTAGATTCTCCACCATTAATTTGCCTACTAATTCCTTGGATTGTTTTTGATAAATCTCGGCAAGAGATAGATCAAAAGTCTTTTGCCAGGTAAAAAAATTATTAAGATTGCGGGTAGCCTCTACAATTGGATTCCCCGGGAATCTACATCCCATCTGATTAG
Organism: Atribacterota bacterium; assembly: GCA_041490145.1. Lineage (GTDB taxonomy): Bacteria > Atribacterota > Phoenicimicrobiia > Phoenicimicrobiales > Phoenicimicrobiaceae > Infernicultor. The sequence continues at coordinate 2,440 of JBGPSO010000223.1, read as the reverse complement.
CTAAAAAAATTATCTTTTGAGCCATATTTTTAGTAAACAGTTCATTGGGACTCTGGATTATCATTACTGCCCTTGAACCTAAAAGAGAATCATTACCCCTCTCTCTTAATCTTAAAATTATTTCAAATAAAGAAATATTAAATCCACACTTATCTAATTCTATAGCAAATATTATCTTTTTATTCCTTAGATCAGCAGGAGTGTCCTCAAGGGTTTTGATAATCACTGAGTGATAATTTTTAGTAGCCATTTTGATAATATCAGCAAAACTATTTGATATTGTCCCAGGTATAATCAAATAAATAGTTTCCATAAAATGATTTCCTCTATTTATAATTCTTCATAAAATATTGCCCAGCTCTTTATAACTTGCTTTAATTTTTTCTACTAAAATGGCAGGAAGATCTAATCTTTCAATTTCAGTTCCTGATCTATGCAATCTATTTTTCGCTCCCATAAATACTCCCCCTATAAAGGTGGTACTATAATGCCACTTACCACTGATGGTGGCAATCAGTGAAAGACTCCCCGAAGATAAGGCAGGAGCTACATAAGGTTTAAAACCGGTCCTTCTTATTTCCAAATTTGCTTTTAAGGTCTGATTGGTAAGCAGCTCCGATAGTCTTTCATCATATTTTTTTATACTGTTGGCAATTATTAAGCCTTTACCATGAGGGCCAAATACTCTACCTTCCTTATCATATTTATTAGTTTTAGGATTTTGTTTAGAGTAATATACTGCTCGAGCAAACATTACTCCTAATCCATATCCCCTTATCTGCTCTGCTGCTAATCCTTGAAAATCAAATTTTCCACTTTTATTTTTATTGCTGGCTAAGAAGGTAGCTTTACACAATAAATCTACCGGGTCTGATATTACTGCAAATATTCCTTTAAACGATTTTCCCCGAGCTTTTCGGGCATAATCAGAAATTATCTTAGAATTTCCTTTAAATTGTCTCATTCTCACATCTTCTTGTTCTTCTCCTAAAGCAGGCACCCCTATGGTAGCACAAAATACCAACATATCACCATTGAAAATCTCCTCTTCATTTAAAACATAAACTTCTGGATATGTTTGAGTGGTAAATGGATTAAATATCTGATTTGCTTCTAATTTCCATCTTTTTATAATATTTATATTTTTATCATATATTCCAATAGATTTAATATATCTTCCTCCTAATAATCTCAAACCAGTAAGGAGGACTCCTCCTACATCACCCAACCCTACAATATTAACTTTCCAGCGTAAAGGAACTTCATAATTTAATACATCTTGCCAATTAGGATATTCGGTATTAAGTAAACTTACTCTTTTGGCTTTTATTCTTTCTTTAATCCATTTAGGCAAATTATAATTAACTTTTTTTGGTTTCTGTAATAAATGGATATTCTCTCCTTTTAAAAATATAAGAGAGGGATCGGTAATACTAAAACTTCTTCTTGATTTTAAAGGGTTTATCTGGTTCAGCACATAAATTATGCCTTTATTCTCTCTGGCCTGATCTTCTGATATCTCATCTAGTTCCTGGTATTTTGACTGGGAAATTAGTATTTTATCTTTTAAATTATAGAAAAACATTAAAAATCCCTTCTTGTAATTATATATTTTTTAGTTTATGTAATGGATAAATCATAGACACGAAAAACGAAAAACGTCAGTTTCCTTATTCTTGCCTACACTTGTTCCCCGCACTCTTTAATTTTAAGTTTTAAGTTTTGGTTTTGCGCTTTACGTTTTACGTTTTTAGCTTTAAGCTTTAATGCTATCCGCTAAACGCTACATCTTATAATGCGATATACGATATACGATATCTATTATCTTCTGACTTCTTCTTTGCAAGATACGATTCACGAGATACGAGACAAGATTTTATTCTGAATTTTGTCTTCTATTTTCTTCACTATATACTCGATACTCGATACTATATAATGTCTTCTTACCGCTTTACATTTCCCTGTCTGCCATTCCTTTGGTTCGCCTTAAAAGTTCAAGGTCATTCTTTAAATAATGAGAAGGACTAAGATTTAAATTATAATCCATATCTTCTCCCTGGTCAGGATATCGAGGATAAATAATTACCTCTCCTAAATGGTCAAGAGTTAATTTTCTTTGTTGCATTACTTGATATTCATTTTCTAGAGCCTCTAATATAGTTAAAGCATTTTCAATACAAACTTCGGAGAAATTATAAATAGTTTTTCCAGAGATATTTTTAATAAATGAAGGAAAGGTATAAGGCAATATCCAATTGATGGACCTAACCAGATTCCCTTGAGACCTAATTTTTCTTTGCAAGGCATCTCCACCGATAAAAGGATACAATTCACTTTCGTTAAACCATAAGCTGAGATTAGGAATAAAATAAGCCCAATCAACATCTCTATTTAATATAGTAGCTATTTCTTTCCCACTTCTGGACAGTGCTCCTACAAT
>JBGPSO010000222.1:0-2962 GCA_041490145.1 Atribacterota bacterium | reverse complement strand
GTTATTTTTAATTAATACACCCGGTAGCAAATCTGCCTCTAATAGAATTTGAAATCCATTGCAAATTCCCAATACTAACCCACCGTCATCGGAATACTTTTTTACTGCTTTCATAATCGGTGAAAATCTAGCTATCGCTCCGACTCTTAAATAATCACCATAAGAAAAACCACCGGGAAGAATTATACAATTATAACTCTCTAAATTAGTCTCCCTATGCCAGACAAAGTCTACCTGCACTTTTAAAACATCTCTCAGGGCATAAAAACAATCATAATCACATGTTGAACCAGGAAATTGGATTACCCCAAACTTCACCTATAACACCTCAATTTTATAACTAAAATCTTCTATCACTGGATTGGCCAATAATTTTTTACACATATCTTCAACTCTTTGACGGACTATTTTTTGAGTTTTAGCTTCTATCTTAATATTTATACATTTTCCTATCCTAACCTCTTTTACTTCTCCAAATCCTAATGATTCTAAAGCATTTTGCGTAGCTGCTCCTTGAGCATCTAAAACTCCTTTTTTTAAATTAATAAATATATTTACCGACCACATTTTATCCTCCTTGATAGCTAATTTTCATTCTTCTCATCTAATATTTTATTTATCTCTTCTAATACTTTTCGCATAGAAGGAATGTTCTTAAACCATTTCCTCCCGGTAATTTCATTTGCAAAAGCACAATAGGCCATTGCAATTAGCTCTCTTAAATCAGGGGGTAAAGGAGGTGGAGCAAGGTCTACTTTATTTTTCCAGTTCAATTTATCTTTCTTTTTTACCTCACTAATCTCTTGGTACCAAGAAGTCTTTCGATAAAATATCCGAGCAATCTCTTTACTTACTGGAATCCCATCAAAAGTGAAGCGACACTCATCTAAAGTACCCAGAACATCTACTAATAAAAGATTTCTCTTCTCGTCAAACCCAAACTCTATCTTACCATCTTCATATTTTAAACCAATTTTTTCTACTTCTTTAGTTATTAATTTATTAACCAATAAGGTTATCCTTTTTATCTCTTTAATATCATCATCTTTAAAATTAGCTATCTCTTTAGCTTCTTTCCAATTCAGATATCGGTCACTGGATTCAAGCTTGGTAGAAACATCTAAAAAAGGTTGGTTTAAAGTTTGACCAGAGAGGGGCATCTCTTTTAGACTCAAATTTTTCAATTTTAAACTTCCTTCTCTTAATCTTTTAAATACACTGGATCCTTCCGGAAGAGATTTGCGGTAAATAATCTCCAGAGGAATTAAAAAATTATTGTTTTCATTCTTATAAATGGAATAATTATAAAAATTACCTTCTGGTTGGGGTTGTAGTACTCTAATCAATTTTACTTCCATAACCTCAACTGGTTCTTTAATATCAACTAACCTATTTAACTTACCATCTTCTACTAAACCCTGATAATGTGTTTTTATTCCCATAGTTTCCAGTTTTTCAAAAAAATAAGCAGCTGAAATGCACAAAGATTTGCCTTTGTTTTCTATATGGTCAGGCATCTCCCCCCAATCAAAGACTGAGTAACGATCGGAAAAAACAAATCTTCCTCTACCACTTTTGTTTTTTAATGGCTTTTCTAATACTATTAAATCTTTCACACTCCCCATTAATCAATGCTCCCTTCTACAAATTAACCAATTTGCCAATTAGCCAATTCACCAATTGTATTAGTTAGTGGCCAGTTACCCTGTTAATCAGTTTGCCAGTTAATTTAGTATATAGTCGATAGTATATAGTATTTAGCAAGAAATCAAAGAAAAACAATTTCGAAATTTTAATTATTTAAACAAGTAACTAACAAATTTACCAATTAAATTAGTCGTTAGTGAATAGTCGTTAGTATTTAGTTACTTAGTTAGTTGGTTTCATATTAATTCATCAACTAACTAACCAGGTAACTAATTAACCAACTAACTATTCTTATCCTATACGCTAAACGCTATACGCTCTATGATTATCTATATCTTTATATCTTTTATCTTCTGAACCATAGCTTTTTTATAATTTTCAAGTTTTTTTCTTAACTCAACATTATTAATTGCTAAAATCCTGGCTGCCATAAGTCCGGCATTTTTTGCATTTCCTATCCCCATGGTTGCCACTGGAACCCCACCGGGCATCTGAACCATAGATAATAAAGAATCAAGACCTCCCATTACTTTAGTCTCTATAGGAACACCTATTACCGGTAAAAGTGTTTGGGAGGCTATCACTCCAGGTAAATGAGCTGCTCCACCAGCCCCAGCAATTATTACTTTATATCCTTTTTCTTCTATTTGTTCTATATATTCAAACAGTAAATCAGGAGTCCGATGAGCAGAAAGTACTTTTATTTCATAATAAATACCTAACTCATCTAATAACTCTGTCGCCTTTTCCATAGTTCCCTTATCTGATATACTCCCCATTATCACCGCTACTCTATCCATATCCTACCTCCCTCCATCTTTGACCATGAAATTAATGACTGTAAGGCAAATAAAAAAGCCCAGACCAAAGAAATTCCATCAACTGGAGTGGAACCTCTCCGCCTGGGCTTTTAACCCTCCGGTGTAGTATAAAATAAATATACTTTGCACCACTCGGTTCTAATCTTATTCTAATTTTATTATTAGAATCTTGCTCAGAATAAGCGAATCCCTAAGGTGCACTTCCACCCGTAGCCTATTGTGATTTACGGTCACATGGTAGAAACACTCTTGCCATATCCAAGAGTTTATACGAGCATCTATAATTTAATTTTTAAAAATTTTCTTTAAGTAAAATATAACATTAATAACTTTTAATGTCAAACATTTATGGTAGATTGTCCAGGACATACTATACAATTTTTAAATTATGGATATTCTCAGTATATCAAAAAGGTAATATCTCCGATCTGAGTTCGTGTAATACCAGCCAATTTGTCCGGCCATCATATAGGATCTAGAGGCCCTAAAAAAGG
>JBGPSO010000221.1:0-2978 GCA_041490145.1 Atribacterota bacterium | reverse complement strand
TTAAGTTATTTTATGACTCTCTATGGCAATAAAATGTTTTTTGTGTCCCCCAAATCTCTACGAATGCCATCAGAAATAACTGCTGACCTTAAGGCTCGAGGAGCAGATATTGAAGAGACTGAAAATTTGGAAAAGGCTTTATCGGTCAGTGATATTGTTTATGTTACCAGAGTACAAAGAGAACGATTTGAAAATTTACAGGAGTATGAAAAAGTAAAGGGTTCTTATATCATAAATAATTCTATTATTAATCAAGCTAAAAAAGGTATTACCATTCTTCATCCCCTTCCCAGAGTAGATGAAATCTCTACTGATGTTGATGATTATGAAGGAGCAGCTTACTTTAGACAAGCTCATAATGGAGTTTATGTTAGGATGGCTCTTTTAGCTTTAGTAAGTGGTAAAGAATAGATTAAATTTTAAAATTAGAACAATTTTAATGATAAGAAATATTTTATAAATAGAGAAATAAATGAAAATAGAAAATATTTATGTTATATTAATGGTAAATTGTAAATAAATTCAGTAATCATAAAAATGTAGAAAAATTTATTAAGAAAAAAAGATAATAAAAAAATTGAAGAATAGATAAATAAGTTAGTGTAAAATTTAGTGGGGTAGTTTAAAGATTGCCAAGATAAGTAATAGTCGGAGGATAAGTTATGAACGAATTTGATATAGTGATTAAGTCAGACAAGGTATTTATAGATGGCAGATTAATAGATTGTTGTATTGGGGTAAAGGATGGAATAATTTCCACCATAAGCAAAGAAAAACTAACCGCAGAAAAAGTCATTGATGCAAAAGGTAAAATTGTTTTACCAGGCACAATAGACCCCCATGTCCATATTCGAGCCCCCGGACATGATGAAAGAGAGACTTTTGAAAGCGGCACAAAAGATGCTGCTTCAGGTGGGGTTACTACAGTAATTGAAATGCCCATTTCCACTCCTCCACCCCATTCTCCAGAATTAGTACAAAGAAGAATGGATATTGCAGATAAAGAAGTGGTGGTCGATATTGCTTTCTTTGGTGCAGCTGGAACGGATTGTATGGAGGATATTATCCCTTGTGCTAAATCTGGTATAGTTGCTTTTAAAACCTTTTTGCATGAGGCTCCTCCGGGAAGAAAAGAGGAGTTTATCGGGCTTACTGCACCAAATACAGGTGATCAATATGAGTTGATGAAAAAAGTTGCTCAGACTGGGGTAATGATTGGTTTTCATACGGAAAATAATGATATGGTTAATAAAAATATTGCGATGCTAAGGAGTGAAGGTAAGACCTCTCCATTATATCATGGCAGGTCTCGGCCACCAGTGGTAGAGATTGAGACAGCAGCAAAGATTTTACTCTTTGCTGAAAAAATTGGTACTAAGGTAGAGATATGCCATATTAGTACACCAGAGGTTGTAGAATTAGTAAATAGAGCAAAATCTAAAGGAGTATATGTTGTAGCAGAAACCTGCCCCCATTATTTGTTTCTTAATGAAAATGTTCTGGAGAAAGTTGGAGTATTTGCCAAGTGTAATCCTCCCTTAAGAAGTGAAGAAGAAAGGCTGAAAATGTGGGAATTTGTGAGAGATGGAAGTATAGATATTATAGGAAGTGACCACGCACCTTATACTAAAGAAGAAAAGGAAAGAGGAAGTGAAGATATATTTACTCCTCCTGCGGGATTCCCAGGGTTATCAACCAGATTACCCTTGCTTTTCACAGCAGTAAAAGAAGGAAAAATTAGATTGGATAAAATGGTAGAACTTATCTGTGAAAATCCGGCAAAAATATTTGGTCTTTATCCCAAAAAAGGAACGATTGCCGTGGGTTCTGATGCAGATTTTGTAATATTTGACCCCGATAAGAAAGATATTATTTCTAAAGATAAAATGTTTACTAAATGCAGAGATAGTGCACTGGTGTATGATGGATGGGAAGTCTATGGAAAACCGGAAAAGACCATAGTTAGAGGGAAAATAGTCTTTGAGAATGGTGAAATTACCGTTTCTCCGGGATATGGAGAAATTATAAAAGTGTGACAGGGGACGGTTCTTTGTCACACTTTTTTAATTTAATATTTCAGAAAGAAAGTGTGACAAAGAACCGTCCCCTGTCACAAAAAATAAATATTAAGGGAGGAGTTGATTTCATGGATAAAGTAAATTTACAAAAATTAGAAGCTTTAAACAATCAGTATGTAGTAAATGTAGTTAATGAGGCTATAAGACTTTGCAAGCCTGCCAAAGTAACAGTAGTAACTGATTTAAAAAAAGACGTTGACTATATCCGAAATTTGGCAATTTTAAACGGAGAAGAAAAGAAATTAAAGATGGAGGGCCACACTATTCACTTTGATGGTTATTATGATCAGGGTAGGGATAAAGCCCATACTAGATATCTTGTATCTAAGGATATTGACTGGGGGATAGAAGTAGAATATACCGAAAAAGAAAAAGGACTTAAAGAAATACAATCTTTCTTTGACGGAAGTATGAAAGGAAAGGAGATGTTAGTAAGATTCTTTTCATTAGGTCCTACTAATTCCATTTTTTCCCTTAAAGCACTACAAATTACTGATTCGGCCTATGTCGCTCACAGTGAAGATCTGCTCTACCGACCAGGATATGAAGAGTTTAAAAGACTTAATGGTTCTAATGATTTCTTTTTCTTCCTTCACTCTGCCGGGAGGTTAGAAAATGGGGTTAGTGTAGATGTTGATAAGAGAAGAATGTATATTGACATTGAAGAAAATAGGGTGTATTCGGTAAATAATCAGTATGCAGGTAATTCTTTAGGATTAAAGAAGTTAGCTTTTAGATTGGCAATTAATAAAGCTCAAAACGAAGGATGGTTAGCTGAGCATATGTTTATTATGGGAGTTCATGGACCACAAGATCGGGTTACTTATTTTGCCGGTGCCTTTCCCAGTGCTTGCGGAAAAACCAGCACTGCAATGATTCCTGGTCAGACCATAATCGGTG
>JBGPSO010000220.1:0-2980 GCA_041490145.1 Atribacterota bacterium | reverse complement strand
TTGAGGTAACGGATGCCAAGGTAAAAGAAGCGATTAATTCTTTTTTGGAGAGCCTTCTTGAAAAAAATCTGGTGAGTGCACTTTTAGTTCCTCGAGAAGTCCCTTCAAAAGATAATGTAGTTCAAAGTTTGATGACTAATTCTAACCTGCCTGTGCGTGTACGCACGCAGACAGGTGGACTAAAAGAGGTAAACGTTATCTCTCCCGTTCTCCCGGTTAGTTCGGCAAGAATTATCTCCCAGATGACCAGACTCAGTTCCTATAAGAATCCTGTGGGAGTTGTTCTTAGGTCCTGCGAAATAAGAGCATTAATAGAACTGGTTAAATTGAAGCAGGCTTCTTTAGATAACCTGCTTATTATTGGGGTAGATTGCTTAGGGACCTATTCAGTTAGTGATTATCAGAATCTCTGTAAACAAGGTAATTCACCCTCAGATGAACTCTTAAGGAAATTTAAGGAAGGAGGAGAGGATACTAAATTAAGGAAAGCTTGCCAAGTGTGTGAGTATCCTATTCCCTCTAATGCAGATTTAGTTATCGGCTTAGTAGGAGTAGATTTTGAAAAGAATATTCTTCTTAAATCTTGTACTGAGAAAGGAGAAAAAATTTTAGAAAAGTTCTCCTTTCCCGAATTTAACCAATCAAAAAGAGAAGAGTCTGTTTCTAAGTACATTAGTAAAAAAATAGAGAAAAGAGATACTCTTTTTTCTGAGATGAAGGGAGAGGTAAGTGGTTGGGAGAATTTACTTTCGGTATTTTCCACCTGTATTAACTGTCATAATTGTATGAGAGTCTGTCCCCTTTGCTATTGCAGAGAGTGTTTCTTTGAGTCGCCTACTTTTGAATTTGATTCAGAAAAATACCTTATATGGGCTAAAAGAAAAGGCTCTATTAAAATGCCCAGGGATACCACTCTTTTCCATTTAGGGAGAATGAGTCATATGGCTACTTCTTGCGTAGGATGCGGACTTTGTGAACAAGCTTGTCCAAGTAATATTCCACTTCTTAAAATATTTAAGATGGTAAGCTATGATGTGCAATAGATTTTTAAATATGTTCCCGGCAGAGATTTAGAAGAACCTTTACCGCTTACTACTTTTAAAGAAGATGAACTTCGCAGTGTAGGGGAGGAGTAAAATGAGTGAAAATGAAGAAAAGATTATTAAAGTAAATGAATTAGATCCAAATTTTAAGTATGAGATTCAAGCAGAACCGGGAGGTGAGAACATTACTCGCTGTTTTGCTTGTGGCACCTGTACTGCTGGATGTCCTATTAGAGAGGTAAATGATCAGTTTAACCCTCGAAAGATTATTAGAATGGCTCTGTTGGGGATGAAAGAGAGGGTTCTTTCCAGTGATTTTATCTGGCTCTGTTCCAGTTGTTATACCTGTGCTGAAAGGTGTCCTCAGGATGTAAAGATTACTGACCTAATGAATGTCATAAAAAATATCGCGGTAAGAGAAGGATATATTCATCCCTCTTTTGTAGCTCAAATGGAAGCTTTAAACTCTCATGGTAGGCTTTATGAAATTGGGGAGTTTGATAATGAAAAGCGAACAAAACTTGGTCTTCCTCAAATAGAGGAGAGCGCCGAGGATACAAAAAAGCTATTTAAACAGAAAGGTGTGGATAAACTCCTTCAGGTAGCTAAGGAGGTGGAAGAATGAAATACGCTTTATTTTTAGGATGTACTGTTCCGGTGAGAGCATTAAATTATGAGCTTTCCGCAAGAAAAGTAGCCCATAAATTAGGTATAGAGCTTGTGGATATAAATGATTTTGGTTGTTGTGGTTTCCCGGTTAAATCGGTGGATAGAGATATTTTTCTTTTAATGGCCGCTAAAAACTTAAGTTTGGCCGAAGAGAAAGATTTGGATATAGTTTCTCTTTGTAGTGCTTGTACTTCTATTTTAACCGAAGCAAATAAGGAGTTAAAGGAAGAGGAAAGTTTGCGGAAAAAGATAAATAATAAGCTTTCAGTTTTAGGGAGAAAATATGAAGGAAAAATAAAAGTAAAGCATTTTACCCGAATTTTATATGAAGATGTGGGCCTTGAGAAGATAAGAGAAAATTTAAAGGTTGATTTATCTAAATTTAGTTTTGCTTCTCACTATGGTTGCCATTACTTAAAACCCTCAGAAATATATGAAGATTTTGATGATGTTGAAAATCCAAAAACGCTGGATGAGTTAATTGAGGTAACCGGAGCAAAGTCTGTTCTTTATGAAGATAAAAAGAGTTGTTGTGGCGGAGGTATTTTGGGTATAAATGAAATGACTGCACTGAAAGTAGCCAAAGATAAACTTGACCATATAAAATCTGCTAAGGCAGATGCTATCTGTTTGATTTGTCCTTTTTGCAGCATTATGTATGAAGGGAGTCAAAAAAAGATAGAAAAACAATTTGAAACAGAGTATAATCTACCTGTTTTATATTATCCTCAAATTCTTGGTCTTGCCTTAGGTATTTCTCCCGAAGAATTGGGTTTTAAGATAAACAGGATAAAATCAAGAGAAATGTTGGCAAAATTATAATAAGGCAAAGGAGGGGGAAAGGTGAGCTTAAAAAAAGATAAAGTTGGGGCGGTGATGGTAGTGGGAGGTGGCATTGGTGGTGTTCAAGCCTCTTTAGATTTAGCAGAATCTGGCTTTAAAGTCTATCTGGTGGAAAAAAGCCTGAGTATTGGTGGAGTAATGGCTCAGCTGGATAAAACTTTTCCCACCAATGATTGTGCGATGTGTATTCTTTCCCCAAAACTTGTTGATTGTGGAAGACATAGAAATGTGGAGATGCTTACTAACTCAGAAGTGGAAAGCATTGAAGGAGAAGTAGGTAATTTTAAGGTAAGAGTAAAAAAACATTCCCGCTTTGTTGATTTAGCTAAGTGTACCGGTTGTGGAGATTGCGCTGAAGTTTGCCCGGTAGAGATTCCCAGTGAATATGAAGAAAACTTGGTAAATAGAAAAGCAATATATAGACC
>JBGPSO010000219.1:0-3016 GCA_041490145.1 Atribacterota bacterium | reverse complement strand
TAAAAAAACTGGTATAATAAAAAGGTGAATGAAATTTAATAAAGTTTTATTTTTGTAATTATAGCATATAGATGCAATCTTATTAAATACTTATTTATCTTTTGTTTTTATTTCTCTCTATTCCCTCTTTCCCTTACGCCTAGCGAATAGATTAACTTATCTTCTCATATTTATTTCTCTTCTATCTTTATCTTTTATTGGACCGAAACCTAAAAACCAATAACCGATAACTTATTTTTATTAATTTTTACTAAAAAAGAGGATTTTTGAAAATTTTATAGAATATAAATTACATATAACTTTAGAAATGTTATTACTCTTATTGATAAAAAATTTATATTATAAGAAGGAGAATCAATATGAGAAAGAAATCTAATCTAATATATCAATTTAAGATTACCCTAAAGGATATTAAGCCACCCATTTGGCGGCGAATACAAGTTCCCAAAACATATACTTTTTGGGAACTACATGTAGCTATTCAAGATGCTATGGGCTGGCATGATTGTCACCTCCATGAATTTAAATTAATTAACCCCTTAACCGATACAGAGATCAACATAGGGATTCCAGACGAAGAGTATGAAGATTACAAAGTTCTTCCAAGTTGGAAACAAAAAATAGCAAATTATTTTATTTTAGAAAATCAAGGGGTTAATTATATCTATGATTTTGGTGATTATTGGAAACACAGAATAACCTTAGAAAAGATGCTCCCTAGAGAAAAAAACATTACTTATCCAAGATGTATTGAAGGAAGAAGAGCTTGCCCTCCTGAAGATTGTGGTGGGCCTTATAATTATAATGATTTTTTAAAAAGTATAAGAAATCCTAATGATGAACAACACGAAGAAATGTTAGAATGGGTGGAAGGAGAATTTGACTCTGAACATTTTGACCTAAATGAGGTTACTTTTGATAATCCTGCTGAACGTTTTAAAATTGCTTTTGGTAAAAAATAAATCATTTTCTATAAGTTAAAGCATCTAATGAGATTGGGAAAGAAATTCTAAAATTTTAAAAAACTATAAATAAAGAGGTTATAATGAAACCAATATCTTAAGAGATTGTTGAAAAGACCTGGAAAAAAATGGCTAGGATACCCCTCGAGAAGCACAAAAAATGATTACTCTTAGAGGTAAACACTATGAGTTTTCGCAATAAATTAATTAATCTTTTTTATAAAACGGCTACCGGGAGTAAGAAAGTCCGAAACCTTCTTACTCCTATGGGAGTAATCTTTTTTTTCGGCCTTATTGCACTATTAATTATAGTATCTTTTTGGATTGATGAACTTCTACATTTTCCCAAATTTATATCTTATCCATTAAATATTATCATAGCATTGCTTGGCCTTGCCAAAGGTTTACTTTTAATATTATGGTCAATCTTAAATTTCGTAAAAGTAAAGGGAACCCCTGTACCTTTCAATCCACCCCCCAAATTAGTTACTACTGGACCTTATTCTTACATTAGAAATCCTATGCTCAGTGGGGTCTTTATTTTTATGTTGGGGTTTGGTTTTTTATTCAGCTCAATTTCTCTAACTTTTATTTTTACCCCTCTTTTTATTATATTTAATTTTCTCGAGTTAAGGACAATTGAAGAACCAGAATTAGAAAAACGTCTGGGAAAAGATTACCTCGACTATAAGAAAAGAGTTCCTATGTTTTTCCCAAATTTAAGGAGAATTATCAAAAGGCTACTTAAATGAGTACATAATATCAAGTCTCTACTTCCCCTAAAAATAGAAAAGTAATTAAAGATAGAGGGGGAAAAGGAAAAGATTCCTGCTTTCTCAGAAATGACAGAATGGGAAAGATGTACTTTTAATTAATAACTAACTAGCTAAATTTTTAGCATGTTGATAACGCGAGTGAGAATCTAATAACTTTTTCCTAAGACGGATATCAGAAGGGGTAATTTCCAACAATTCATCTTCCTGGATATATTCTAAAGCCTGTTCTAAAGAAAATTGACGAGGATTTTCCAAGCGTAAGGCTTCATCAGAATTACTTGAACGCATATTAGTTACATGTTTTTTCTTGGCTACATTAACTTCCATATCTTCACCTCGTTTATTTTCTCCTACAATCATCCCCTGATATACTTTGGTAATTGGACCAACAAATAAGGTTCCCCTTTCTTGAGCATTATGGAGACCATAGGTAGTGGTTATTCCAGCTTCATAGACAATTAATACTCCTCGAGAGCGGGAAGGAATATAGCCTTTATAGGGCTGATAATCAAGGAAGAAATGATTCATTATCCCTCTGCCTTTAGTTTTGGTAAGAAATTCGTCCCGAAAGCCGATTAATCCCCTGGTCGGAATTTTAAATTCGAGCCGCTGCTGATCCATAGAAATATCATTTATATTTACTAAATCAGCCTTTCTCCTTCCGCAAATTTCCATAACCACTCCTAAACTATCTTTAGGAATATCACAAGTCATAAGCTCTAGGGGTTCACATTTTACTCCTTTAATATTTCTAAAGATAACCCTGGGTTTAGAAACCTGAAATTCATATCCTTCTCGACGCATTTCTTCAATAAGGATAGAAAGGTGAAGCTCTCCTCTCCCTGAAACGTGAAAAGTATCAGTAGATTCTGTTTCTTCTACTTTAAGGCTAACATTGGTTTCTACTTCTTTGAAAAGACGCTCTCTTAAATGACGAGAAGTAACAAACTTTCCTTCCTGACCGGCAAAAGGACTATTATTGACCGTAAAATCTATAGTCAGGGTAGGTTCATCTATCTTAATTTTAGACAAAGCTTCTGGCTTTTCTTTATCCGCCACGGTCTCTCCAATATTCGCTTCACTAATTCCGGCAATAGCTACAATTTCTCCAGCCTCAGCTTTTTTTACTTCTTTTCTTTTCAGACCTTCAAAAAGATATAGTTTTACTACTTTACAATAGATTTGACTTTTATCTCGCTTGATTAAAGTGACTATTTCTCCCTCCCTAATTTTTCCTCGAGTAATAAGTCCAACTACTATTTTCCCCATATAATCATC
>JBGPSO010000218.1:0-3041 GCA_041490145.1 Atribacterota bacterium | reverse complement strand
GGTCAAAGTTTGGACAGATGAAAAGTGTAGAAGGTCTATATCTGGTAGGAGAGTGGTCTTTTTAATGAAAAGTTATAATAAAAAAGAAATAATTTTAGAGGCTGCCCAAGAGGTTTTTTTTAAAAAAAGTTTTTATGAAGCTACTATGGAGGATATTGCTCAGCTTTCAGGAGTCAAAAAACCTACTATTTATTATTATTATCCTTCCAAAATAGATTTAGCTTCTGAGCTTATTGAACAATATATTAAAAAACTCTTTGAAAAAGTAGAAGAAATAATCCACCAAACCACCGATATCAAACAACGGATTAAAATGATAGTAAATTTCTATATAAATCTTTTAGAAGAAAATTCTAAGATTTTTATTACTACCCAAAGAATTGGTTATGATTTTATGCAAAAGGAAGAGAGCAAGAAAAAAATGAATGAACTCTTTGAAAAATTAAGAGTTAGACAAAAAGAAGCGGGCGATTTGTTCGGAGAGGTTATTTTATCCTCAGGTGCAAAAGTATCAGGAGATATATTTTTGTTTTCTCTTATTGCTGCTTTAGGAAGAGCTATTGTTGAAGAAGTATCTCGGGAGAGAAAACCTCGTAAAAGTGAACTTCTGGCCATTAGAGATATTTTTATCGCCTCTGTAAAATAGAGAAGTACAGGGGACGGTTCTCTGTACCTAATGCTAATTACTATCTGGTACAGAGAACCGTCCCCTGTACTTCTCTAAAAACTTGTCTTACTGGAAAAAGTAAAATTTTTTGTTCTAAGATAAGGAGCCACTACTGGCCCAACAAACCCTTTTTTAGTCTGTCGTTCTTTAGAGATCATATCCACTGCCTTTAACATATCTATTACACTGGTATTAAATCTCATATTCTTGATGGCTTTTATCATCTTACCATCTTCTATTAAGAAAGTCCCATCTCTGGTCATTCCGGTCAACTGTACACTCATAGGGTTAAGAACATTAACATAGTGAAAACGAGTGATATAGACACCCTTCTTTGTATTTGAGATTATATCCCGAATATTATCTTCTCCACCTTTCATCACCAGGTTAAAAGGTATGGCTCCCATTGAAGCACTTTCTGGCGGTAAAGTGTTTGCAGTACATTTCAGGTTATACTTTAAAGCCGTAAGATGATCATACACCCCATCTACTATAACTCCGTCCTTGATGAGATAAATTTTTTCTCGAGGATACCCTACAAAATCAAAAGGTATAGGCAGGGTAAATTCATCAAGGGGATTATCTAAAATAGTTATAATTTCTGGAAAAATCTTTTTCCTTCGGTTAGCAGAAAAAAAACTTTTTCCCTCCACAATCAATTTACCATTAAAAGCAGTATAACCGGTATAATCTAAAATACTTGCTACTGCCTCTGGAGAAAGAATAACCGTATATATTCCTGGTTCAATCTCTACCTGATCTACATTTTTAAAAGCAGCGCTTAATAACTCATCGGTTATTTTTTTTATATTAAAATTACTAATATCACTGTCTATAAATGAGGCATATGCTGTTGAATTATCTTTGGTAACTACACAATTGAAATCTACTTTAGTCCCTTGATCAAAAGCAAAGACTCCTTCTGAATTAATAATCACTATCGCTATGATCTCTGTCTTAAAAGCTCCAGCAGCTTCATATCCCTCTCTATTTACTTCTTTTATTAAATGATTAATCAGGTGTGCCCGCTTTAGAGGAGTAAAATTAGCAGTCTTTTCAGAATATTTACTTTTTATTTTATATAACTGGGGTTTTACTAATTGATAATGATAATCTAATTTTGGACTAATCTTGGCCAGCTCAATAGCTTTTTCTATATTTTTAGATAAAACCTGCTCATCAATGCTGTTTACCTCCACTATACTAATCCTATCCTCATTTATCACCTTTAAAGTTAAATCCAAATTGGTTTCCGCAACATTTTGATGGATATATGATTGGGCAAATCTGGTAAGCTCGCTATTATTTTCTATAACCACTACTTCAAAATCATTTTTTTTAAGATAAGTTTTTATTCTTTTGACCAACTCTCTCCAAAAGTTTATATCTTTCATTTGGAAGCACCTACCTGTATTTTTCTAAATCTTGCCGGTGAAGTACCATGACCAACCTGCATTACTTGCTCCGGCTGTCCTTTACCACAATTTGTTATACCCCATATATGCCAGTACTTCTGTTTACTTACTCCATCACAGGAACGCCAAAACTCTGGAGTTATACCTTGATATATAGCATTCTTATAAATTTTACCCAGTCTACCCTTCTTTATCTCTCGGGCAAACTCAGTGCCAAATTGAAAATTTAATCTCTTATCGTCTATACTCCAACTTTTATTAGTATCTAAATATATACCTTGTTTTATATCCCCAATAAGTTCATCAAATTCAAAATTACCTGGTAATAAATTAATATTAGTCATTCTCACCAGAGGTATTCTTTTCCAACCATCTGCTCGAGCTGCTCCATTACTCTTTAAACCAAGCTTAAAAGCATCTTCTCTGCACATTAAATAACCCGAAAATTCCCCCCGATTTACCAAATAAATTTTTGAAGCAGGAACACCCTCATCATCGTAACCAAAACTGCCTAATCCTCCAGGAACAGTAGCATCTGCAACTATAGTCACTTCAGGGCTCCCATAAGTAAAATTATTTAATTTATTAAGAGTCAAAAAACTTCCTCCCGCATAACTTATTTCTTTTCCTAAGACTCTATCTAATTCGGCGGGATGCCCGCAAGATTCATGGACCTGAAGGGCGAGTTGAGACCCTCCTAATACAACATCCATTATCCCTTCTGGGGCAGGAGGGGCAACTAATAATTGATTAGCTTCTTCTGATATTCTTTCCGCATTTTCTAATAGTTTCATCTCTTCGATAAACTCATAACCGGAAGTAGCATAATCACCACCAAAGCTGGAAGGATAAGATCGAGTTTGAAAGTCCTTTTCACCTATGGCATAGGCAGCAATTCCACCACCCGATTCAAATATAGTTTGTTCGAGCTGAGAACCCTCAGTGGATAAAAATGTTTT
>JBGPSO010000217.1:0-3042 GCA_041490145.1 Atribacterota bacterium | reverse complement strand
TTTTTAATAAAAATAAAGAAGAATTTATCAATATAAATAAAGAATATGCTATTGGTGTTGATTTAGGAGGAACAAATATTGTCAGTGCAATAATAAATAATCAGGGAGAGATATTGAGTTATCTTAAAGTTCGAACTTTAGCTGAAAGGGGCAGAGAAGCTACTATTAAAAGAATAATAGAGACTATCCATAAAAATATTGTTCAATTTCAATCTACGCTAGCTCCTGACGGTATAATAGGAATAGGAATTGGGGCACCTGGTCCTCTCGATATTAAAAGAGGGATTATCGATTTTGCTCCCAATCTACCGGGATGGAGAGATGTTCATTTAAGAAAAATATTGAAAGATGAATTTAGTATGAAAATTGTTTTGGAGAATGATGCCAATGCAGCTGCTTGGGGAGAACGGTGTTTTGGAGTAGGTCAAGGGGTAGATAATTTAGTGTGTTTTACTCTGGGGACCGGGATTGGTGGGGGAATAATTATTGATGGGAAAATATATCACGGTAATAATTATGGTTCAGCAGAGTTAGGTCATATGACTGTAAATAAAGATGGTCCTCGTTGTAATTGTGGAAACTATGGTTGTTTGGAAGCCTATTCTTCCGCTACTGGAATTAAAAATAGGATTAAAAGTAAGGTTAAAAGTGGTACAAAGAGCCAATTTTTAAATTTAGACAATGATAAGTCACTTGAATCAATCAGTTTAAAATCAATTTTTGAAGCAGCTCGGAAAGGGGATAAATTAACCGAGAATATAGTTGAAGAGGCTATTTCTTATTTAGGAATAGCCATTGCCAATATTACTAATATATTGAATCCTAAAATGGTGGTGTTGGTAGGAGGAATGACTAACGAAGGAGATAAACTACTTCTCCCTCTTAGAGAAGAAGTAAAAAAGAGAGCATTTTATTCCAATTATAAACCCCTTAAAATTGTTATTGGGAAACTGGATGGAAACGCTGGTGTTCTCGGGGCAGCCGCTCTCTTATGGATACCCGAAATTTACTCTCTATAGTCTAGTTTAGGTAAGGAGGGGCATAAATTTCGTGATAATGTACTAATATTTTAGGTAGTAAAGAATAATTAAATGAATAATTTTAAAAAAAATAATATTTTTTATTTATAAAAAGAGGATTTTTAAAATCTTTGCCGAATTAATATATTATAAAGGAGGTAAAAAAAGTTGGAGGTAAAAAAATGTCAAAAAATTTAATAGTTTTATTTATAGTAGTTTTATTAATTGTTGGTGGTTTTAGTATTTATACTTATGATCAGTCTAACCAAGCAAAGAAAGAATTAGAAGAAAAAAATCTTAAATTGGAAAGTAGTAATGAACTTATTTCGGAACTGAAGGAAAATATAAAAGAAAAAGAAAAACAGATTGAAGAACTAAGAGCCAATTTGACTAAAGAAAAGGAAGATTTAGAGCAAGAATATACTGATAAATTATCTATTTTAACAGAGGAAAAAGCAAAACTAGAAGCTTCGTTAGCGGAGAAGGAGAAGATCTGGCTGGATAAAGATAAAGAAAAAGAACAATTTATTATTAAATTAGAGGAGGAGGTCAAAGGATATAAAGAGAATATAAGTAAGTTAGATAATGAAATAGTTAATTTAAAAGAAATTAAGTTAGATAATGAAATAGTTAATTTAAAAGAAGGAGTAGTCCAGCTAACCAAAGAAAAGAAAGATTTAGAGCAAGAATATACTGATAAGTTATCTGGATTAATAGAAGAAAATATCAAACTTGGGACTTTGTTAGCAGAAAAAGAAGAGATAATTAAGACGATTAATAGACAAAAAGAAGAAGCTGAACAGACTGTTTTCTCTAAGGATAGGCTTATTTCGGAATTAAAAGGAGATATAGAAGAGAAAGAAGCACAAATTAATGAAGAAAGAGCAAATTTAACTAAAGAAGAAAAAGATTTGGAGAAGGAATATGCAGATAAATTACCTGGATTAATGGAGGAAAAAGCTGAACTTGAAGCTAAATTAATTCAACAAGAAGAGATGTTGAAAGCTAAAGATCGCGAGAAAGAAGAATTTATCGCTAAATTAGAGACTTACACCAATCAGATTAATGAATTAAAAGATAAGTTAACCCTACAAGAAAGTGAAAAAGAGAAAGATTATACTGAAGAACTATCAATATTACGGGAAGAGAAGAATACATTTGAGACTCAACTAAAAACTTCTCAAGATCTTCTTTCGGAAAGAGAAAATACTATTGTAGTCCTTAAACAGCAAAAAGAAGAATCAGAAAAGAATCTCGCTGACCAAGATAAAATGATTGCAGAATTGTCTGAAAATATAAAAGGATATGAAAACCAAATTACGGAAGTAAAAGCACAAATGGCTAAAGAGGGAAAAGAAAAAGAAGCAGAATGTGCTAATAGATTATCCTTATTAATGGAAGAAAAAAGCATAGTAGAGGCTAAATTAGCAGAGGCTATGCAAAAGGGCATACCAGATTATTATGAGGTTAAGAGGGGAGATTCTCTCTGGAAGATTGCTGAAAGATTTTATAACCAAGGAGAGAAATGGATAAGAATTTTTGAAGCAAATACAGAGAAAATAAAAAATCCTGATTTAATTTATCCCTATCAAAGGTTTACAATTCCTAAGGAATAAAGTCGTATCTCGCATTTAGTTAGCTGGTTACCTGGTTAGCTAGTTAAGATAGCAAAAGATAAATTATCAAAAACTAAGGGGGCGGATAATCCCGCCCCCTTAGTTTTACAGTATAAATTAAGATATCTAATTTTTAATCCCTCGCCCCACTATATACGATACTTATACTCTATATAAAAAAGGCAGACACAAGGTCTGCCCCTACTCCTTTAGCCATTCACTAACGACTAATTTAACCGGTTAACTAGGTAACTAGCTAACCAATTAACCATATTACCCACATATCTTATCTATTTCTTTTTTATATTTATTATGTATCTCAAATCTCTTCATCTTCAGAGTTTCAGTTAGATCACCATCTTCAATAGTAAATTCTTTAGGAAGTAGAGCAATCCCCATAACTGTTT
>JBGPSO010000216.1:0-3060 GCA_041490145.1 Atribacterota bacterium | reverse complement strand
TGCTATGCCTTATCGTGAAGAAGTAGAGAGATTTTTAAAAGATTACAAGAAATAAAAAAAAGAATATATCTTTAAGAAGAGGAGGGAAGAATAAGATTACTTATTCTTAATAAAATGAGAGACTATAAAATAAGTTATAATATTTTGAAATCCTCTTTAGAAGAAAAAGGAATTGATGTAAATAAAGCTGAGAAGAGGTTAAAGACATTAAAGATTGAAACCCCAAGCTGGGGTTATGCGGATTCAGGTACGCGTTTTGCAATTTTCAAACAAAAAAATGCTGCTAAAAAGGTAAAGGAAAAAATTCAAGATGCAGCGGAGGTTCATAAACTTACTGGAATATGTCCATCTATAGCTTTACATATTCCTTGGGATATAACTGATGACTGGGATGCTCTTTTAGAATATTCTCTTTCTTTAGGAATAAGACCAGGAGCTGTAAATCCCAATTTATTTCAGGATCCAGATTATAAATTAGGAAGTCTTTGCCATCCAGATGAAAAAGTAAGAAAAAAAGCCATTAATCATGTTCTGGAGTGTATAGACATTGCTAAGATCCTTAAATCTAAGGATATTTCTCTTTGGTTAGCTGATGGAACCAACTATCCTGGGCAGGATGATATGAGAGAAAGAAAACACCGCTTGGAAGAGAGCTTAAAAGAGATATATAAAAATTTAGAAAAAGATATGCGCCTACTTATAGAATATAAATTCTTTGAGCCAGCTTTTTATCATACGGATATAGCAGACTGGGGAATGACTTATAATTTATGTACAAAATTAGGTGACCAGGCAATGGTATTAGTGGATTTAGGACATCACTCTTTAGGTACCAATATAGAACAAATTGTAGCTTATCTTTTAGATGAGGAAAAGTTAGGAGGGTTCCATTTTAACAACAAGAAATACGCTGATGATGATCTTACTGTAGGATCTATAAATCCTTATGAATTTTTCCTTATTTTTAATGAATTAGTTTCAGCAAAAGACAATGGAATAAAGGCTAATATAGCTTATATGATAGACCAGTGTCACAATCTTAAGCCAAAAATTGAAGAAATGATCCAAAGTGTGGAAAATATTCAAAAAACCTATGCCAAAGCCCTAATTGTAGATAGGGAATCCTTAAAAAATTACCAACAAAAAAATGATATAGTAATGGCTGAGAAAATGCTGAATGAAGCTTTTGAAACTGATGTAATGCCCCTTCTCTTTAAAGTAAGAGAGGAAATGGGTCTCCCTCTATATCCTCTCGAATTCTTTAGAAATAGTGGATATATAAATAAACTAAAAAGAGAATAGTAGCTTATATAAATAATAGAAAGATAATATTTCTTATTTTAAATGATAAATATTCTACATTTAAAAATTTATTTTACCCAAAACTCTTGACATACTTAAAGTAATAGGTTAAAATGTTAGAGAAGTATAATATTTTGTTATAAAAATAACATTAAGGAGGTTTTAAGGAAAATGGATATCTATACAGATGCATTAGGAATGATTGAAACGAGAGGATTCACTGCAATGGTAGAGGCAGCAGATGCTATGTTAAAAGCAGCCAGAGTAGAATTAGTAGGTTATGAAAAAATTGGTGGAGGATATACTACTGCAATTGTTCGTGGTGATGTAGCGGCTGTTCGAGCTGCTCTTGATGCTGGAAACTCAGCGGCTCAAAAAGTTGGTGAAGTGATTTCTGTACATCTTATTCCACGACCACATAGTAATGTAGATGAAGTTCTTCCTTTGGGCAGAGGTCTAGTCAAAAGCAAAAAAGAAAAAATGAGTACTGATTAATTGATACAATTATAATATAGGAGGAAAAAATATGATACTAGCAAAAGTAGTAGGTACGGTTGTATCAATCAGGAAAGAACCGAAAATTGAGGGTATAAAGTTTTTACTTCTGGAGAAAATTAACCCTTCTAATATGCAGGGGAAGGCTGATTATTTGGTAGCAATGGATAGCGTGGGAGCAGGATTAGGAGAAGTAGTCTTTTATGTAGCCGGAAGTAGTTCCCGGATGACAGCTACTACTGAAGGGAAACCAAGTGATGCAACTATAATATCTATAGTTGATTCTATAGATATTAACGGGAAATATGTCTATAGGAAAGAAAAAGAATAGCAACAGCTTTTTTGGATTTAGAAAAACTTAAAAAGAGGTTAAGATGATATTTGGTAAAATTGTGGGAACGGTAGTTAGTACCCAGATGGAGGTAGGAATAAAAGGTAGAAAATGTCTCTTGGTCCAAACTTGCAATCATAAAGGAGAAGTAGATGATGATTATTTGGTAGCCGTGGATCTTGTTGGAGCAGGAGTAGAAGAGATAGTGATAATATCTCAAGGGAGTTCTGCAAGACAGACCGAAATTACCCATCAAAAACCAGTCGATTGTGTAATTGTAGGAATTGTCGATATGGTAGAAGAATATAATCAAGTTGTTTTTAAAAAATAGGAGATCTAGTTTGCAAGAAGGGAAATAACTTATGGCACTTGAAAATGTGCTAAGGAATATGGGAGTAGTAGGAGCTGGCGGTGCTGGTTTTCCCACCCATATCAAAGTGGCCAATAAATGTGAGGTAGTAATTGGAAATGGAGCAGAATGTGAGCCTCTTCTTTACAACGATAAATATATTATGGAAGAAGCAGGAGAAGAGGTGGTAAAGGGTTTAGAATTAGTTATGCAGTCGACTGATGCAAAAAAAGGGGTAATTGCCCTGAAAAAAAAATATCTTTCTATTGCTGGAAACCTAGAAAAAACTATCGCTGAAAAGAAAAATATATCACTATTTCTTCTTGAGGATTATTATCCCGTCGGTGATGAGTTTATCCTGATACAAGAAATTACTGGTAAAGTTATTCCGGAAGGTAGGATCCCTCCAGATATAGGTTGTTTAGTAAATAATGTAGAGACTCTGAGAAATGTGTATAGGGCTGAAAAAGGTAAAGCAGTTACTAGGAGGACGCTAACCTGCATAGGAGAAGTAAAAAAACCGAGTATTATAACTGCACGGATTGGAACTTCTTTCCGGGAAATTATAAATCTTTGTGAACCT
>JBGPSO010000215.1:0-3062 GCA_041490145.1 Atribacterota bacterium | reverse complement strand
ATTAATTTCCAAAATCGAAACAGATATGGTTATAGAAGGATACCTGGAGGTACCTTTTAGAATATTAGAAAATTAACCAATTAATTAGTATATAGTATTTAGTATATAGTTATTAAATTAACCAATTCACCGATTGACCAATTCACCAATTAATTGGTAAATTGGTAAATTGGTAAATAGGTAAATTGGATGGAAAAAGATGAAAGTTGTAGCTTTAATTGCAGCTGCTGGTTCAGGCAAAAGAATGAATTCTAAAATAAGTAAGCCCTTTATCCCTATTTTTGGGAAGCCAATTTTAGCTTATACCATTGAAAAATTTGAACAATGTAAGTTTATTGAAAAAATATATCTCACTGTTAACTGTGAAGAAAAAGAGCTGTGTTGGAAAAATATAATATTAAAATATAATTTTTCTAAGGTCCAAAAGTTAATTGACGGAGGAGAGACAAGGCAGGATTCAATATATAACGGACTAAAAGCACTGGATACTGATACAGATATAGTGGTAATCCACGATGGTGCTCGTCCTTTAGTAGAAGAAAACCTTATTCAAGATTCGATTAAAGCAGCCCAACAATATGGAGCAGCAATTGCAGTTATTCCTATTAACGATACAGTAAAAAAGAGTGGAAAAGATTTTTTTATAAATAAAACTCTTAAACGAAAAGAATTATGGAGAGCTCAAACCCCTCAGACTTTTAAATACGATATAATTTTATCTGCTTATCAGCAGATTTATAAAAGTAGGTTTTTTGCAACTGATGACGCTACAGTTGTAGAAAGATATGGGTATAAAGTAAAAATGATAGTTGGTTCTGAAGAAAATATTAAAATAACCACTCCCTTTGATATAGTTATAGTGGAGAAATTTTTAAAGAGGGGATTAAAATTTAAACTATGAATAAGATTAAAATAAATAGTTATTCGAAAATAAATTTAACCCTAAACATTTTAAGCAGACGTGAGGATGGATATCATGAGATAGAGACTATAATGCAATCAATTAATTTGGCGGATCAAGTGATTATTACTGAAGAAAAGGAAGGGGTAAAGATAAAATGCAATCATCCTGAAGTTCCAGTTAATGCTAACAGTTTAGCCTATAGATCAGCAGAGAAAATTATTAATAGATATGGAATAAAAAAGGGAGTTAAAATAGAAATTGAAAAGAAAATTCCCTTAGCCAGTGGTCTGGCGGGGGGTTCGGCTAATTCTGCTACTATTTTAATAGGAATAAATAAACTTTTTAGTTTGAATTTAAGTAATGAAGATTTAAGGGGGATAGGAGAAGAATTGGGGATGGATGTCCCTTTTTTTATACAAAATGGGACAGCACTGGCTTATCAGAGAGGGGAAAAGTTGACCCCTTTATCCTCAATAAATCCTCCGTTATGGATGATAATACTAAATCCTGGTTTTGATATATCCACTAATTGGGCTTATAATAATCTCGATTTAGATAGCATTAAAAGAGAAAAGAATAATACTAAAGCTATGCTTAAAGCTTTAAAAGAGGGGAAATCCCAGGAAATTGCTAAAAATCTATTTAATTCTTTTGAAAGTTTAATTATTAAAAAATACCCGGAAGTGGGAAAAATTAAAAATAGATTGATAGAAGAAGGTGTTTTGGGTGCTCTTATGTCTGGTAGTGGTCCTACTGTTTTTGGTATAACTCAGAATAAAGAAGAAGCTTTAAAGATTTATGAAAAATTAAAACCAGAATATAAATTAATCTGGGTAGTGCATACTATTTAGTCGTTAGTGAATAGTTGACAAATAGCATAACATCGTGCACTATTCGTTCTTTGACAATTTAGTATAATCAACCTTAAAAAAGGAGGTTGATTATGAACCAGAATAAATTAGAAGCTCTTAGGATAAAGGCCGTAAAAAAGTATTTGGAAGGAAAGAATCCCCAAGTTGTATGTAAAGAATTATCGATGTCCAAACGCTGGCTCTTTAAATGGATTAAAAGATATAAAACTGGAAAAAGGAATTGGTTTAAAGAAGAATCCAAAACCCCTCATACTATTTACCGAAAGATCCCTTCTAAGGTAGAAAAGAAAGTAATTGCCATTAGAAGACTTCTGCAGGAAACAAAAATATCTCAGATAGGAGCAATAAACATTCAGTATCAAATGCAAACTCTAGAGGAGAAAAAGATTCCTCAGATCTGGACCATAAATAGAATCTTAAAAAGAAATAATCTGGTTAGTAAAAGAGAAAAAAGATACCAGCCTAAGGGGAAACCTTATCCCCAATTCCCTTCTTACCCTTTTAAAATCAATACCCTACACCAGTTTGATATTATTGGTCCTCGATACCTGAAAGGTGATGGCTGTTTTTATGCTCATAATCTAATGGATATAGGCAGCCACGGCGTGGTTGTTAACCCAAAGCGCTCTAAAGTCCATAAAGAAGTGGTGGTATCTTTAAAAGAAAGTTGGGAAATAACGGGAATACCTTACTTTCTCCAATTGGATAATCAGCTTTCTTGTAGTAGGAGCTCTAATTGGTATCCTGGGTCCTTTGGGCTAGTGATCAGGCTCTGTCTACTTTTAGGAGTTGAACCTATATTTATTCCCTTGAGTGAACCTTGGAGAAATGGTTTTATGGAGAAATTTCAAGATACTTTTGAGCATAGGTTTTTTAGAAAGATGGTATTTTCCGATTTTAAAGATTTACAAAACCAAGCTAAAAGATTCGAAAGATTTCACAACCAGAACCACCGCTACAGTTGTCTTAAGGGGTAAACCAATAATGAAGTATTAAAAAACAATAGGTTCCCCTTAAGAGTATTTCCCGATAATTTCTCCTGAGACAGCCTTAAAGAAAAAACTGAGAGTGGATATATTCAACTTATCAGATTTATTAGATCGAATGGGATATTAAATATCTTCGGAGAGAAGTTTCCGGTTAATGAAAGTCTGGTGTATGAGTATGTAAGAGCTACTATAATTGTCAAAGAACAAAAAATAAAATTATTTCATCAGGATAATTTAGTTGATGAAATTGACTACGAACTTCCTGATTAAAAGTGTATGATCTTATGCTACGATATT
>JBGPSO010000214.1:0-3097 GCA_041490145.1 Atribacterota bacterium | reverse complement strand
CTTTTACTTCTTTTTCGACCACAATTACCTTCCGGAGCAGTTTTTTTTAGTAGTCAAGGACCAGGTTCGCAACATGCTCCTCTCTTTATCGCTTTGTTACTGGCTATGGTAATAGGATTTTTAGCCCAAAGGACCAGATTTTGTACTGTGGCAGCCGTTCGAGATGTAATCCTTATTAAGGATACTTATCTATTTACGGGGGTTATTAGTCTATTATTAGCTGCTTTGGTAAGCAATCTAATCTTAAAGCAGTTTCATCCCGGTTTTCAGGGTCAACCCATTGCTCATACTAATCAATGGTGGAATTTTGGGGGTATGGTTTTAGCTGGGTTAGCTTTCACTTTAGCTGGGGGATGTCCCGGTCGCCAACTCTTTCTTTCTGGCGAAGGCGATGCCGATGCAACTGTATTTGTTCTGGGGATGATTGCGGGGGCAGGTTTTGCCCATAATTTTGCTACGGCTAGTTCTGCCCAAGGTCCCGGTCTTTGGGGGCCAGGTTCAGTTATTGTAGGAATAATTATCTGTCTTATCATTGGATTTAGTATGAGTGGTTTAATGAAAAAGAAGAAGGAGGCATAATGTTATGAGTGAGAAAATTGATGTTCGAGGACTTTCCTGTCCGCTTCCCGTAGTTGCAGTTAGAAATAAGCTACTGGAGATGAAAAAGGGAATTTTGGAAGTGTTAGTAGATATTGGAACCTCTAATGATAATATTACTCGAATGGCTACCAATACAGATTGGAAAGTAGAAGTAAAAGAAGAGGGTGAAGAATATTTACTCACCATTTCCAAGTAGAAAGAAAAAAGTTGGAAAGGGAAAATAATGATTTATTTAGATAATGCTGCTACCTCTTATCCCAAGCCGAAAGAGGTAGGGCAAGCAATGATGTATTTTTTAGAAAAGGTAGGAGCCAACCCTGGACGCTCTAGCCATCGTCTTTCTATTGAGTCTGGACGTATACTTTATCAGGCCAGAGAAAGTTTAGCAGAGTTGTTTAATGTTGACGATCCCTTGAGAATTATCTTTACTTTAAATGTAACTGAGGCGCTAAATCTTGCCTTGAAGGGGTTACTACGGCCTGGAGATCAGGTGATTACCAGCAGTATGGAACATAATTCAGTTATGCGCCCTCTTCGCGAATTAGAAAAAAGAGGGGTGGAGGTCAAGGTTGTTCCTTGCTCCTCCCAAGGAGTTCTTGACCCGGTGGATCTAGAAAAGGCGATTAAAAAAAATACCAAATTGATCGTTTTAAATCATGGCTCCAATGTAATAGGTAGTTTAACACCTATTACTGTGGTGGGAGAGATGGCCAAAAGACACCATATTCTTTTTTTAGTAGATACAGCTCAAACTGCGGGTTGTTATCCTTTAGATATTAAAAAAGATAATATAGACCTTTTAGCCTTTACCGGTCATAAAGCCCTCTATGGTCCTCCCGGGACAGGAGGGTTGGTCATAGGAGAGAGAGTTAATACTAAGAAATTAATCCCCTTAAAGGTAGGTGGAACAGGTAGCCATTCAGAGTTTGAAGAACAACCAGATTTTTTACCTGATTTGTATGAGAGTGGAACTCCTAATATAGTAGGTTTAAATGGATTAAAGGAAGGTGTCCGTTTTGTTCTTGCCGAAGGGGTAGATAAAATTCATCAACATGAGAAAAATTTAATTATTCGATTAATAGAAGGGCTAAAGGAGATTCCCGAAGTTACTCTCTACGGAGGAGATTATCGGAAAGAGCAAGTAGCCGTTGTTTCGTTTAATCTCAAAGATAAATGGCCTTCTGAGGTGGGGATGAGGCTTGATGAAGAATATGATATTATGTGTCGGGTTGGCCTGCATTGTTCCCCGGCTACCCATAAAACCATTGGTACTTTTCCCAGGGGTACGGTTCGATTTAGTATGAGTTGGTTTAATACTCTTGAAGAAATAGATCAAGTAATTATGGCCATAAGAGAAATTGCCAAAAGTGCATAACCAAGAGGAGCTTTTACTGATGAAAGATAATTATAGTGTAGTAATATTTTATTCTACCAGTGCAGCTATAAGAGCGGAAAGTTTAGCCCAGAAAGTAAATCTTAAAGTAAAGCTTATTCCAGTACCTCGTCATCTAAGTTCTGATTGTGGTATTTGCTTACAGTTTAATAATGAAGACCAGCAAAGTATAAAAGAAATCTTAGCAGAGAGGAAGATAGAATATGATGATATATACCAGATATAGTTTATATGATTAAACTGAAAAGAGATTAATTTATGATCTCATAATGTTATTAATAATGAGATTGCAGATAAGGGTTAAGGGGTAATTTTAATGAAATTGAATTACAAAATATGGATAGAAAAAGAGGGGGAGAAGGTTTTCGGTGATGGTCCTCTGGATATCCTTCATCGAGTAGAGAGGGCTGGGTCATTAAGGCAAGCTGCAGAAGAGATAAATATGTCTTATTCTCAGGCCTGGAATTTAATAAAAGATTTAGAAGAGAGATTAGGATTTAAGTTATTAGAAAGGAAGATAGGAGGAGAAAGTGGCGGAGGGTCACAACTTACTGAGCAGGCCAGAGATTTGATGATGAAATTTGAAATATTTCGCCATAAAGCTCAAGAGAGTTTAAATTTGCTTTATAAAGAAATATTTTAACCTTCCTCCTCGAGGAGGAGGATAAAGGTGGGGGTGTTATTTAAAATATTATGAAAAAGATACCAGTTGAAAAAGCAGTAGGGATGATTTTATGTCATGATATTACGCAGATCATCCCTGGTCAGTTTAAAGGGAGAGCCTTTAAAAAAGGGCATATTATTCAAGGAGAAGATATAGAAAAATTTTTAGAATTAGGAAAAGAACAGATCTATGTATGGGAACCGAAAGCCGGGGAAATTCATGAGAATGAAGCAGCTCTACAAATAGCAGGAACAATTGCCGGGGAAAATATAATTTACGATGAACCAATAGAAGGAAAGTCTACTTTAAAATCAAAAGTTAAAGGAGTTTTAAAAATTGAGTCTTCTCTTTTAAAGGATATAAATACAATAGAAAATATTTCTATTGCTTCTCTTCCGGGAAATTTTAAGGTAGAAGAAGGACAAAAGATAGGTGGTGCT
>JBGPSO010000213.1:0-3115 GCA_041490145.1 Atribacterota bacterium | reverse complement strand
TTGTCTTTGCAAAAACTGTCGCACCATAAAAAAATAAAAATATTTAAAAATATATTGTAGATATTGAACAAAGTTTCTACATCAGGACGTTGCTTTTTGCAATGTCCTGATGTATTATAAAAAACAATAAAGATATTTACTAAAAAATTATGGAAGAATATGACCAAAAAACAACTATCTGATTCTATAAATAATAATATATTGACTTACAACAAATTGACCAATTGGAAAAAATATGTAATTATTTCTATAATTATTCTATTTTTTCTATTTCTATATATTTTATCTTTCGGAATTCAATCATTCCTACAACAATTAGTAAACGGAATCCAATTAGGTAGTATATATGCCTTAATTGCTTTAGGTTATACTATGGTTTATGGAATTGTTAGACTTATTAATTTTGCCCATGGTGACCTTTTTATGTTTGGCGCCTATATCTCTTATTTCTTGGGTAACTATTTTATTGCGCATAATTTTCATTATTCTTTTATAATAGTTTTAATTCTTTCTATGGCCTTCACTGCCTTATTAGGAATGACTATAGAAAGGATTGCTTATAGACCTTTAAGATTTAAACCGAGATTAGCAGCTTTAATCACCGCCCTTGGTGTTTCTCTTTTTTTAGAGAATTTTTTTGCCCTTTCGGCTGATAATGTCCCTTTTCCCTTAAATAAAATTGTATTTGGTCCAAGGTTCCTCGCTTTTCCTGCTTTAATTGTCCCCAAAACATATAATTTAGCTGGAATCTCCATTAATAACATTAAGATTTTGGATCTTATAATAACTGTTATTCTTATGATTTTATTACAATATATTGTAAAAAAAACCATGATCGGAAAGGCTATGCGGGCGGTAGCTTTTAATAAAGATGCCTGCCTGATGATGGGTATAAATATAAATAACATTATCTCTATCACTTTTGGGATAGGAACTTCACTTGCTGCTGCGGCAGGTACCTTATTTGCACTTACTTATGGGCAATTAGGATCACCCTATTTAGGAATCTGGCCCGGCCTTAAAGCTTTTATAGCCGCCGTTTTAGGAGGTATTGGAAGTATCCCGGGAGCTATGTTAGGAAGTTATGTAATGGGTATCTCCGAAACCTTTGCTACCTCTATTAATTCCAATTTTGGTTACGGAATTGCCTTTGTAATCCTGATCGTAGTTTTAATCTTTAAACCGGCCGGACTTTTAGGAAAATTCACCAAAGAAAAGGTATAAACTGATGAAAATTATAAAAAAAATTATTAATCTAATCAAAAAATATTATAAATTTATATTAATAACCGTTCTGGTTTATTTATTAATTGAAATACTTAATGGTACTATTCCAATAGTTCCTCGCCTTCTTAATCGTTATTATATGCAAATCCTTATGTTTGCTTTAATAAATATTATAATGACGGTAAGCTTAAACTTAATCAACGGCTTCACCGGACAATTTTCGATTGGTCACGCTGGTTTTATGTGTATCGGAGCATACACTTCAGCTTATTTTACTACTATTCTATTTAAGGCAGCAAAAATGGCTTATTTCCCTCAATTAGCACTTTTTATTTTTTCTTTAATTATGGGTGGATTAATGGCCGCAATTGCTGGATATCTCATCGGACTCCCTACTTTAAAGCTAAAAGGGGATTATTTAGCTATCATTACTTTAGCTTTTGGTGAAATAGTTCGCTCGATTGTCCGCGCTTCTGACGAAATTGCTGCTTTTTTAAAACAGATAGGCTTAGTTCAATACTCTGAAACTATTGCCAAAATAAGTGGACCCCGAGGATTATCAACCATACCAGCCCTTTCTAAATTTTGGTTAGTATATTTTGTTGCTATATTATCAGTTATAATTATGCGTAATTTCATTTATTCTACCCATGGTAGAGCCTGTCTTTCTATCAGGGAAAACGAAGTTGCCGCAGAGACTATGGGCATTAATACTACTCGCTATAAAATTATCGCTTTCAGTATGAGCGCTTTTTTTGCTGGTGTCGGGGGCGGACTCTTTGCTCATGTCTTAAGATTTATTCACCCTGACAATTTCAGCTTCATAAAATCAATTGATTACCTTATTTACCTTTATGCTGGTGGAATGGGAAGCATTACTGGTTCTATTCTGGCTGCAACTGGCCTTACTATTCTCCCAGAATTTTTAAGAGTAATTAACTTTCAACAATGGAGAATGGTCATCTACCCTTTACTTTTAATTATATTAATGCTGAGGAAACCGGATGGTATCTTTGGTAATCGTGAATTTCCATTTTTAGTCCCCAAAAGGAAAGAGGTAAATTAAGTGGCGATTTTAGAATTAAAAGATTTATGCTGTTACTTTGGCGGTCTAAAAGCGGTGGAAAAATTTAATACCCAAATTAAAAAGGATGAGTTAGTTGGCCTGATTGGTCCCAATGGAGCAGGTAAAACTACTGTATTTAACGTGCTCACCGGGATATACCCTCCTACTTCTGGAGAAGTTATTTTTCAAGAAGAGAATATCGGAGGGCTTCTTTCCCATAAAATTACTCAAAAAGGAATTGTCCGCACCTTTCAAAATATCCGTATTTTTTCAAACCTTAGTGTTTTAGAAAATATTATCATTGCCTATCACTTTCGTACTCACTATAGTATCTTCTCAGGCATACTAAGAGATGATAATTATCATCGTGAGGAAGAGGAAATGAATAAACAAGCTATGGAATTACTGCGACTTTTTGATTTACATACTTATTACCATAACCCAGCTGGAAGCCTCCCCTATGGCGAACAGAGAAAATTAGAAATAGCCCGAGCTTTAGCGACTAAACCAAGTTTACTTCTACTGGATGAACCAGCAGCCGGAATGAATCCTTATGAAACTATCAAATTAATGGAATTAGTTAAAAAGATCAAAGAAGATTTTCAATTAACTATTTTCTTAATAGAACATCATATGCAATTTGTAATGGGAATTTGTGAAAGAATTATGGTAATGGATTTTGGAGTCCAGATTGCAGAGGGGACTCCTCCGGAAATACAAAAAAACCCGAAAGTAATAGAAGCTTATTTAGGAGAAGAGAAAAAAGATGTTAAAAGTTCATAATTTAGAGGTGTCTTATGGACCAATTCGAGCTCTTAAAGG
>JBGPSO010000212.1:0-3155 GCA_041490145.1 Atribacterota bacterium | reverse complement strand
GCCCACTCCCGGTTCACCAATCAAAACAGGATTATTCTTGGTTCGTCGGGAAAGTACTTGCATAACTTTTCGAATTTCATCATCTCGACCGATTACTGGGTCAAGTTTTCCTCTTCTAGCTAACTCGGTCAAATCACGAGCGTATCTTTCTAAAGCCTGATACTTTTCTTCTGGATTTTGATCAGTTATCCGCTGACTACCTCGAATATTTACCAAAGCCTGATAGATTTTATCTTTAGTAATTCCATTTTTCTTTAATAAATCACCAACTCTATTTCCCTTTGTTTCAGATAAAGCTATTAATAAATGTTCCGTACTTACAAATTCATCTTTTACTTTTCTGGCTTCTTGTAAAGCAGTATCAAGTACATCACTTAAATCACTACCTATGTATAGCTGTCCCCCAGAATCACCATATACCCTGGGGATACTTTCTAATATCCCTTCTAATTTAGCCTTGATTTCTTCCAGGTTAACTTCTAATTTTTGCAATATGGAAGGAACAACTCCTTCCTTCTGGTTAATTAGAGCTAATAAAAGATGCTCTCCTTTTATTTCCTGATGATTATAACTATTCGCCATCTGTTGAGCTTCACCCATTGATTCTTGGGCTTTTATAGTAAACTTATCAAATTTAATCATCTTATTCACCTCTTTCATAAATATGTCCAGGGATGATTTCTTGATCTATTATTTTTGTAAATGTTTTTGACAATTTTTTAACTCTTCAATCAAAATATCATTCTCTTCTTTATTCCCTACAGTTATCCTCAAAAAATACCGGGAGGTCGAAAAAGTTGGTTCATAAATAATTTGAACTAAAATGCCTTGTTCTATTAGCCAGTTATAAACTAAATCTAATTTTTCTTTAGGTCCTACCTCTACAAAAACAAAATTTGTCTGAGATGGATATGTCTTTAAGGGCGGAATTTTATTTATTCTAACTGTTAATCTCTCACGCTCCTCAATAATTTTGTTTATTCTCTCTTTAAAAATATCTTTATTTTCAAAAACCACCTGAGCAGCAAGCTGGGAAAAAGAATTTACGTTAAAGGGACTCTTAACCTTCCTTACTTCGTGGATAATTTCAGAATTAGAAAGTAAATATCCAACTCTCAGACTGGCTAAACTAAAAGCTTTGGAAAAAGTCCTGAGGATAACTAAATTGTTATAACGAGAAAGGAGAGGGATAAAAGTCTTACCTCCAAATTCATAATAAGCTTCATCCACTACTACCAGACAACTTGACTCTTCAATTATTTTTATAATTTCATACTCATCAAAATAATTTCCGGTCGGACTATTTGGATAGGCTATAAAAACTATAGAGGAATCTTCTCTTTTTGCTTCCTCTAATATCTTATCTTTATTTAAACTAAAATTATTCTGCTCTAAAGGAATTTCTACGAAGTTAGCATCATTAATAAGCGAATAAATTTTATACATTGCAAAAGAAGGCACGGAGGTAATAATTCTTCTTCCTTTTTCGGAGAAAGCCTTAATTAAATAATCAATAAGTTCGTCAGAACCATTTCCTATAACTATATTACTTCTGTTCAAACCCCAAAAAGAGGCAACAGTTTCACTTAATTTCACAGAATTAGCATTGGGATAACGAGAATATTCCAAGTTTTTAGCTTTACTAAGTATTTCTTTAATAATATCTTCTGGTAAACCATAAGGATTTTCGTTGGCATTTAGTTTTACTTTATAAGGTACTTCGTGAGGGTCATACGGTTTTAATTCTTTTAAAACATTACGATAAAATTTTTGATCTTTTCTCATATCTTATTTCTCCCTTTCATCTAACATTTTTAATATTTTAATATTTTTCGGGGAAAACAAAAGAAAGAAAAAATTATTTCTTCTCTAAGCTTCTGATCTGGTCCCGTAATTTGGCTGCTTCTTCATAATTTTCTACTTCTACTGCTTTTTGCATTTTTTCTCGTAATTCGGTAAGTTTCATTCCCTTTTCATCTTCTAAACCAATCTTCTCTATGGAAGCTTTATCTAAAACTTCTTCAGTTACATAAATTGGGGCATTTGCTCTTAAAGCTAAAGCAATAGCATCACTTGGTCTGGCATCAATTTCTTTTTCTGTATGATCTAATCTTAATTTGATAATGGCAAAATAAGTGTTTTCCTTAATATTACAAATTACTACTCTGGTAACAACCATGGATAGGGAGTCTAAGATATTTTTTATTAAATCATGGGGCAAAGGTCTTATTGGTTTAATTTTTTCCAAAGCTAAAGAAATCATCTTCGCTTCATAAGGTCCTATCCAAATAGGAAGCCACCTTGTCTCAGTTTCATCTTTTAAAATTACCACAAAACCTTTCGTCACCGGGTCTATGGCTACTCCAGAAATTTTTACTCTGATCATTTTTGCCTCTCTTTCTTTAATTAATATTTTACCACATTTTACTTTTTTATTTTAAGAATTTTTTCTATATATATTATATTCTACAAAAAATAAAAAATCCCTGCATAAATTTAAAAAATTAAAACTTCGAAAATCAATAGACAAAATAAATAATAAATAAGTTAGTGTAAAATTTAGTGGGGTTGGGGTAGTAAATAGAGGGTAAAGAAGGTGGAAGAAAAAAATATAAATTTATTTTGACTTTTTTTGAGATATATGTTATGTTATTAAAAACTTAATATTTATTGCCTCACTGTTTTCTAAGTGAGGTAGAGGCGCGAGTAACAATTAGTACTGATGATAGGGTGAGTCCTGAAGATTCATTAAGAAAGGTGTCCTCGCCGAAGTACAAAGATAATAACTCTAATCTTTATGCTGGGCTTAAAGTTAAGAACTTTAAGACTGTCATCAGAAATTTATCCCTGATTTCTGATGGAGCGCTATCTCATCAAATGAGAAAAATGGGGTTCAATCAGCTTGTATTTTATATTTGAAGGCAATTGATGAACTAGCGTTTATCAATTGCCTTTTTTATTTATCATAATCAATAAAATTCAGGAGGAAATAATGCATTCAAGTAAAATAATATCTGCAATTAATAGAGATGGTTTTTCCGTAAATAAATCTGGAAACTTAGAGTTCGATCGATGTGATCTTGTAAAATTAGCTCAAAAATACGGAACTCCCTGTTATATTTTTTCTGAAAATATAATCAGAAAAAAATGCCGGG
>JBGPSO010000211.1:0-3157 GCA_041490145.1 Atribacterota bacterium | reverse complement strand
TTTAAGGTATTTGTGGTAATAATTATTATTTGTAGAATGAATAAAAATAGTTTAAGATAAACATAAGAATATATAAAGATATACTACAAGGAAAATTAGTGGTTAATTTTCGAAACTTCACCTAGAGTCGTGCATAAACGAAGTAGTTCGATTATTTTAAGTTAGCTGCAATTACGAAATCATTAGGAAGATACAATGATGGATTATATTAAGAAACTTTTAGAAGAAGGCATAGAAGTTCTTAAAAGTCGCATACCTTCCGGAACACCCTTACTCTATGACCAAGTTGATAACATTAAATATCAAAAGTGGGTCATGAATTGCATAAGTTTTTTGAGTGATGAGGCTCCAGACCATGTAAAGCAAATAAAGGCTATCTATGACCCGCAACATAATCTGGTCAACAAGGCAGAGCAAATTTTTGGGATTGTCACTTCAGCCGCGGAATACTTAAAATATAAGCATGCCCGCGATGAGGAAGTCTCAAAGATTCAAGAACGGCCAGCTAGTCACTTCAATCTTGACTTTTTACACTCGAGACTGAAGGAAAAATGTGCTGATCATTTTCATTCTGAGAAGTATGATGACGCTATTTTAAATGCTTGCAAGGTTGTCGAGGTTTATACGCGGGAATTGGCAAATCTTAGAGATACTGATATTGGTGTCTCTTTAATGAGAAAAGTTTTCAACCCCAAGCAGCCAATCCTAAAATATAGCGATAATAGTAGCGAACAAGAGGCTTTGATGCATCTATTTTCTGGCTTTATTGGGGTTTTTAAAAATCCTCAAAGTCATCGCTTTATGGAGATTAAAGATCCCCTAACGGCTTTCGAGGTTTTAAATTTTGCCAATCACTTATGCAAGATTCTAGAACGGACAAAATTTCAAAAGCAGTGACTGTGTGTAACTGCAGCTAACACAGCATAAAAGGTTCGTCCTATGGGCTCACCCAAATTTTTGCTACGCAAAAATTTCTTTTATGCTGAGAACGTTAGACGAAATTACCCTTTGAAAGGATCAAATATTTGAAAGAATCTATTTTTATAAAAAATGCAAAGGAAAGATATCCGGAGCATTTTCAAATCTCTGAAATGGTTATAAACCAGCTTCATGAGTGGATTGATAGGACCGATATTCCTACGCCTCAAACAGCACTTGGAATTGTCAAATTTGCATCGGTTATTCGCGCCTTTAATCTTTATAGGTCAATTAATGTTCTTCTTGAAACAGATCATTGGGAAGACGCTGCGGTTCTTTCTCGATCTATGTTTGAGCTGTTATTGAACTTGGAGGAAATTGTAAGTGATAAGGAAAGCGCAGAAGATAAGGCAAAAAGATATCTTCGTTTCCAAGAGTTACAGAAATATTTGCACCAAATCAGGTTAATAGATTATGAAGTTCAGACAGGTCGCCGTTCTAAAGAGCAAGTTTCAAAGCTTACAGAGCGTGAAAAAATGACAAAATCCATTTTTGCTGAGTTTCTTAGCAAACGCACGAGGTCATGGTGCGGGAAGAATGTATACAAGTTGG
Source organism: Atribacterota bacterium (assembly GCA_041490145.1). Taxonomy (GTDB): domain Bacteria; phylum Atribacterota; class Phoenicimicrobiia; order Phoenicimicrobiales; family Phoenicimicrobiaceae; genus Infernicultor. The sequence continues at coordinate 1,627 of JBGPSO010000211.1, read as the reverse complement.
CCAATGATTCAGCCAGCCCTATGAGGATTCCTCAATATAAGATTATATACTCTTTATTCTCAGACTTTTCCCACAGTAGTCCTTATTCGGTAATGACAACCATAGCTCTTGAAAATACGCCAGAAGAAACGGAACAACTATTCCAAAGTTGTGAAAATGCCGAGAAAAGACATATGACTCTTGTTTTGACTCTTTCAACGACATGGCTTTTAGAAATACTATTTATTGGAAGATCTGGAATTCCTTTGTATGATGTAAAATGGAATTCCGAGGTGTTTAAAAGAATATACAAGTGTTATGAAGTGGAATCACCAAAGCTGCCTTGGGAATAAGGATGTCTTATTTTGATGACTAACATCGCCTAACAAAGCATTTACGGCTTCGTTTCACTTCGATTAACTTGACTTTGGCGAGTTCGTAAATGGTCAAATGTTATATGAAATTACAGGCAGGTAAAAAGAAGATTAAAGTATAATCTTTCCAATTTTTATTATTTGAAAAATCGTTATTTTGATTAATTTTAATTTTCCCTTATAAATCTATCATCTGGGCATATTCTCATCAATTTTAGACTACTCCAGCTGCTTTAATCTACCTATTTTACAACTCCGACTAATCTATTTAAGTTATCAGTTAAGTTATCAGGGTCAAATCTTTATTCTTGACAAATAGTTTGATTACCTGTCAAGAGTAAAGATTTGACCCCATTTCCTTTCATTCATTTCCTCCCATCCTATTTCTTAAAACATTTAAATATTTATTTTAGTCAATTTCATCTATTCAAATTTAAATTTTTTCTCTTTAAAGAGCTTCAAGCAAGTGTCTACTACTTCCGGGTCATAGAGGATGCCTTTATTTTTAGAGATTTCTTCCAGGGCTTTATCGATGCCCAGGGCAGGTCGATAAGGACGGTGAGAAGACATCGCCTCTACTACATCAGCTACTCCTATAATACGGGCTTCCAGTAGAATTTTATCACCTTTTAAATTATTGGGGTATCCTGAACCATTTGGTCTTTCATGATGTTGGAGGACAATTCTTGCTACAGGATAGGAAAAATCTATGAATTTTAAGATGTCATACCCTATTTGGGAATGGTTTTTGATTAGACTAAATTCTAGATCGGATAATTTGGCAGGCCTACTCAGGATTTCAGTGGGCAGGCCGATTTTTCCGATATCATGAATTAAAGAGGCTATCCTTATCCCTTCAATCTTATCTTCAGGAAGTGTCATCTCTTGGGCAATACGGATGGCCAATTGGCAGACCCGCTGCTGGTGGCCGGAGGTATAGGGGTCTTTGGCTTCAATTATACCTGACATAGTGTTAATGGTTGCATTCATGGTTTTTTTGAGTTTCTGGTAGCTTTGCCTAAGTTCTTCTTCTGACTTTCTCTCTACGGTGATATCTTTAGCCAAACCGATAACACCGGTAATTTCGCCTTTTTTATCTTTGTAAGGTATCTTATCGGTAAGTAACCATCTTATTCCGTCAGGTGTTGTAAAGGGTTCGATGATATCCCTTTTTGCTTTTTCGGAAACAATAACTTCCTGATCATCTTTTCTCATATTTTCAGCCTGTTCCTTGGGAAAAAGTTCTTCTGTCGTCTTGCCTACTATATCTTTTA
>JBGPSO010000210.1:0-3158 GCA_041490145.1 Atribacterota bacterium | reverse complement strand
AATTCGGTAATTTTTAGTGGAAAACCTATAGGATCTGGGAAGTTTCTTAACCAGATGATTGAAACTATAGGTATTACTATAATAGATAGACGTCCTAAAGGAAACCTCGTAAAAGGGAAAATTAAACCATAGAAAAAATAGAATGTGTTCTTTCTAAATTTTTTAAAGGGAATCAAGCTTTTAAACAATAAAATAATATTAAAGAAAGGATACCATTATGCAAAAATATTCCGTGAATCAGCATTTAATCGGCACTGTTTTATCTTGGATAAATTCTGGAGAAATAGCAATTCCAGAGATTCAGAGGCCATTTGTTTGGGATGCCACTAAAGTGAGAGATTTAATAGATTCTTTATATCAAGGATACCCAATCGGTTATTTAATTATTTGGCGTAATCCTTCTATTCGCTTAAAAGATGGTCATATGTCAGAGGGTAAAAAAATACTTATTGACGGTCAGCAACGTGTGATTGCGCTTAAGGCAGCGATCTTAAACAGCTATATAATTAATAAAGAATATAAGCGAATTAAGATTATAATTGCATTTAATCCCTTAGAAGAACGGTTTGAAGTTTTAAACCCAGCTATTCAGAAAGATAATATTTGGTTACCTGATATTTCAAAAATTGTTAATGGTGAAGTAAGTATCCTTGAACTGGTTGATGACTATTGCTTAAAAAATCCCGGTATCGATCGTAATAAATTTTACAAGAAAATAGATTCGCTCTGTAATATTACAAAAAAGCAAATTGGGGTGATTGAACTCGAGCATGAATTAGATATTGAAACGGTAACAGAAATATTTATTCGTATTAATTCAAAAGGAGTTATATTAAGCCAAGCGGACTTTGCAATGTCAAAAATTGCGGCTAATGATACATATGGTGGGAATGAATTACGAAAATGCATTGATTATTTTTGTCATTTAGCAGTTGTGCCGGAATTTTACCAACAGATTAAAGATATAGATCAAGAATTTGCTAAAACAGAATATTTCCAAAAAATGACTTGGTTAAAAGATGAAAAGGATGACTTATATGACCCGTCTTATACAGATATGTTAAGAGTTGCTTTTACTTCACAGTTTAAAAGAGGACGCTTGGCAGATTTGGTTGCTTTGTTATCAGGAAGGAATTTTGAAACTAGAGAATACGAAGAATCAATAATGGAGGAATCTTTTAAGAATCTTAAAGAAGGTATATTTAATTTTATGAATGAGACAAATTTCAAGCAGTTTGTTATGATTCTACGATCCGCTGGATTTATAGACCCGTCAATGATTCGTTCACAAAATACCATAAATTTTGCCTATATTGTTTATCTTGTGCTAAAGTATCAAAAAATAAATCCCGCTAAAATAGAATCATATATACGCAAATGGTTTGTAATGTCTATGCTTACCAGGCGTTACTCAAGCTCCCCGGAATCATCTTTTGATTATGATGTAAAACGAATTAATGAAATAGGTATTGCTAAATATATAGAAGATGTAGAGGCTGCTGAATTGTCAGATGCATTTTGGGAGGCAGGTTTACCACAACAGATGAATACACCAGTCGCCAGTAGTCCATATTTCAATGTCTATCTTGCGTCTCAAGTTTATGAAAAAGATAAAGGATTTTTATCTCGGGATATAACCGTGTACGATCTTCTTGCTTTCAAAGGAGATGTTCATCATCTGTTCCCGAAGAATTATCTCAAGAAGCATGGCTTGACGCAGAATAAATATAACCAGATTGCAAATTATGTAATGATGCAGAGTGAAATTAACATAGCAATTGGCGATAAATCTCCCGCAGATTATTTCTCTAAATTGTTGGAGTATTGTAGCAATGGAAATGAAAATTTTGCATATGGAGCGATTACAGATTTAGATGAAATTAAAGATAATTTTGCTATACACTGTATCCCCGAAGGAATGGAAAATAAAAATATCGATCATTATGAAGAGTTTCTACAAGAACGTAGAAAACTAATGGCTCAGAAAATTAAAAAATATTATTGGAAACTTTAGAATTAAATATAATGCTAATTATAAGGATTTAAATGCAAAAACCGAGGTTTTAAAATGGAATTCCTTCTATTCTTGAAAATATCATTTGAGATCCCTGATCCTATCGCGTTAATTGAATGCTATTGCTACCAAAATGATTTTTATGCTAAATACGATCTACTTCTAGAACATAGAGATAGGAAAATTGAGGATGTAAATAAAATTGGCGCGCGTATCAAGAAAGAAGTGCTTTAATTATTCCCATAATGGATAATCCTCTTCAAAATAAGTATCGTGAAAAAATTAATAATATATGGACGAAGAAACGAGCCGATGAAATATTGATTGATTTTTATAAAAATTTACAAATAGAAAGTAATCGGAAAAATCTAAATCATATCTTTAAAGAAATATCCAAAAATAATCTTAAAAATTTAAGTAGAATAAGAATATTCGATATTCTTTGGTGGTCATATCTGAAAGCTGAGAAATTAAGGGAGGAAATAGGGATTAATTGGAATGCAATAAAATTTATTAATGGAGTGGAGGGCTGATGAAAAAATAAGATAAAAATTTATTAATAGTAAATTAATATAAGTGATAGAGAAAATTTTTCTAGCTAAATAATCTTATAAATTTTTATAAATTCTTATAAGTATTTCTAAAAAAATTTATTCAAATTCAGTAGGTAAAAAATGTTAAGTAAAAAAGAAAATATAAATGAGGCAGTATGGAAAGCAATAAATAAAACAATTAATAAATTTAGAGAGCGCCCATATTATTTCTTTACTGAATCTGATATCCATTCATATTTTTATCATGCATTATATTCAACCCAGTATGAAGTGTCAACTATGGATAAAAAACGAATATATTGCGTTCACCGGGAGTACCCAACTAACTTTAGATACAACAAAAAAGAATTGTTAAATAATACAATTTCAGAACCATGCAAGTTAGAAGGCATATTAGGGAGCCGGGGTCATTATGACATGGCAGTATTGGACCCCGATTTTATCAAGAATATAAATAGTGAAAAAGATATTATAAATAAAAATGTGAGTTTAGTAATAAAAAGAGCGCAAAATAATAAATATTTTGTTACTAGCAAGGAATTATTATTTGCAATGGAATTTAAATATGTAATAAATAACAGTAAAAATTT
>JBGPSO010000209.1:0-3167 GCA_041490145.1 Atribacterota bacterium | reverse complement strand
TAATATTTGTATGCCTAAGGATGTGCCCCGAATTATTCTTATTGATACTTTTAAGGATGAAGCAGAAGAATCTATAAGAGTAGCCTGTGCTTTAGGGAAAGATTTGTTAGGAGTAAGATTAGATACACCAAGTGAAAGAGGAGGAGTAACTCCTGATTTAGTAAAAGAGGTAAGAATAAGACTTGATCAAGCTGGTTTTTCTGAGGTGAAGATCTTTGTTTCAGGAGGTCTTACTCCAGAAAGAATAGGTATATTAAACAAAGAAAAAGTCGATGCTTTTGGAGTAGGTAGTTATATAAGTGATGCCAGTCCTATTGATATGACCCTGGATATAAAGGAAGTTGAAGGAAAACCAATTGCCAAGAGAGGAAGAATTCCAGGAAAGATAGAAAATTTGAAATTAAAGCGAATTATGTAAAAAAAGGCCTTTTATATTTAAGATTTTTGCCGGGATGGCGGAATAGGTAGACGCGCCAGCTTGAGGGGCTGGTGAGCATATTGCTTGTGGGGGTTCAAATCCCCCTCCCGGCACCAATAAGTCTTAAAAAGAGGAAGATAGTTCTTCCTCTTTTTATTGTATAATTAGTCGTTAGTATTTAGTGAATAGTATTTAGTAATAAAACGAAAAATGAAAAGCGCAAAATTCAAAACTATAGCTTAAAATTAAAAATTGAAAGAAAAAGTTTTTAGTTTTGAATTATGGTTTTTCGCTTTTCGCTTTAAGTTTTTAGCTAAATAGTGATTGCTTATAGTATGAAATAGACAGGTGAGACGCCTGTCCTACTAATGACTAAATTAATTGGTCAATTGGTCAATTGGGAAATTGATTAAATTAGAATATAGGGAATAGAAATATGCATGAGGCTTCAATTGCTCAAAATCTATTAGAAATTGCTTTAGGTAAAGCCAGAGATCATAAAGCAAAGAAGATAACGGTTATCAGGGTAAAAGTTGGAGAATTTGCTGGAGTGAATAAAACATCTTTAGAATTTGCTTTTGAGAATTTTAGGCAGGGAACTATTGCTGAAAAAGCATCTTTACAGATAATATCATCTCCACTATTAGGTCAATGCCGAAAATGTGATGAGGTTTTTGAGATTAAAAAAGATAGATTTAAGTGTGCGAAGTGTGATAGTTCAGAAATAGATATAATTTCTGGTCAGGATCTATATATCCAGGATATTGATATAGAATAAATTATTTTAAAAAAATCAAAATATTTTGCATTAAAAAAAATAAAATTTTATACTTTATTTTGTTAATTTAAGTAAAGAGAGGTGGAAGTAATGCTAAATTTTATAGTAACCTTTTTACTTAGCCTGGTTGCTTATCTTGTTCTTACTGCTAGTAGCGGTGAAGTAGCAGGGTTGTGGAGTATTTTTGAATTCGTAACCGGGATTATTTTATCCCTTATCGTAGCCTTCCTAGCTACAAAAGTTTTATTCCAAAAAAGAAATTATAAGATGCTAAACCCAATCAGATGGGTTATTTTTTTGATTTATTTTATTGGACCATTTTTCTGGTCTATGATTAAGTGTAATATCGATGTAGCTTATCGAGTAATAACTGGGAAAATAAATCCCGGTATAGTAAAAATTTCTCCGGGATTAAAAACTGATTTAGGTATTACTTTGTTAGCAGATTCTATTACTCTTACACCTGGAACCCTTACCGTGGATATTGATGAAAAAACTAATGATTTATATATTCATTGGATAAATGTTACTACTTTAACCCCTACTACATCTGATATTTGTGGTACTTTCCCTCAGTGGATAAGGAGGATTACAGAATGAATGAATTTTTTAGTATTTTTATTATTCCCGGAGGATTATTATTAATCTTTATGTTATTGTCTTTAATTAGATTAATTCTCGGACCTACTGTTCCGGATAGAATAGTAGCTTTAGATACTATGAATACTTTAGTAGTAGCTGGGATGGTCCTGGTAGGAGCTGCTTTCGAAGAGGTTATTTATGTAGATGTGGCTATTGTTTATGCTTTACTATCCTATATTGGGACTTTATATATAGCAAAATATTTAGAAGGAGGGCCTAAAAAGTAATGGGAATATTGTTAACAGTTTTATATATTTTTTTGGGAATAGGCGTAATATTTAATGGTTTAGGTTCAATAGGTCTCCTTAGATTTCCTGATGTCTATACCAGACTTCATGCTACAACCAAAAATACTACCTTTGGTTCAATTTTTACTTGTTTGGCAGTTATTATCTTCAGTTTTTACCAGTTGCATATAACCAAAGATTCTAAATTTTTAGTGCTTGCTCTCCATACCTTTTTAGCGTTAGTCTGTCTAATAGTTACTAACCCTACTGGAGCTCATGCCATTGCTCGTGCAGCTTATCGTAGCGGAGTAATGCCTAAACAAGCAGTTATAGATCAGTTAAAGGAGGCTAAATTACAATGAATTCTTTCGTTGAATTAATCCATATTACAATTTTAATAATAACTATAATTGCTAGCTTTTTAGCGGTAATGTTTAAAAAATTATTACCTGCAGTTATTGCAGCATCGGTAGTCAGTTTACTTCTTTCCTTAGAATTTTATCTATTACATGCACCCGATGTGGCAATAGCTGAAGCAGCTATAGGAGCAGGATTGACTATGGCAATATTTATTTTTGCCATTAGAGGAACTAAATAGGAGAATAAAAAATGAAAAAGATTATTTTTGGTATTGCTTTTATAGTGTTCTTTTCTTTTTTAGTAATTAGTGCCATAAATATGAGACCATTTGGTAATCCTACTTTTAGTGAGATGGATGATTATTTTATTGAAAATGCACAAAGCGAGACTGGAGCAAATAATGTAGTAACTTCTATAGTCTTTGATTATAGAGGTTTTGATACCTTGGGCGAAGCTACAGTTTTATTTACAACTATAGTGGGAATTGTAGCCTTATTCAGGAGGATAACAAAATGAAAGAGATGTCTAAAATAGTAAGAAATGTTACTAATTTGGTCTATGGTTTTATTATTATTTTTGGTTTCTATATTATAGTTCATGGACATCTTACTCCAGGAGGGGGTTTCCAGGGTGGAGCGGTAGTAGCCTCTGCCTTTGCTTTACTATTAATATCTTATGGTAAAGAAAATACAAAAAAATATTTAAACAAAAATAATTTTGTTTTATTAGAAAGCGTTGGTTT
>JBGPSO010000208.1:0-3191 GCA_041490145.1 Atribacterota bacterium | reverse complement strand
GATTAGCTTAGCTACCTCTATTCCCGGCGTCTTTGCTGGAGGTGATGTAGTCAGTGGTCCCGCTTCAGTAATTGAAGCTATAAGTCAGGGGCACGAAGTAGCTATCTCTATTGATAGATATTTGAAATCTGAAGATTTAATCAGGGGTAGAGAAAAAGTAGAAGAAGAAGCGGCAAAAGCTCCGGAAAAAGAAGTTATCTTAAAAAAGAGAGAAATAATGCCTACCATTCCTCTTGAAGAAAGAAAAGGAAATTTTAAAGAGATTGAGTTAGGGTTTACTGAAGAGATGGCCATAGATGAGGCGAAGAGATGTCTTAACTGTGGTATCTGTTCAGAGTGCTTAGAGTGTGTGAGAACCTGTAAAGCGGAAGCAGTTCTCCACGATATGGTGGAAGAGAAAATAGAAATAGAGGTTGGATCTATTATTCTCTCTTTTGGTTTTGATGAATTTAATCCCCAGTTAAAAAGGGAGTATGGATATGGAAGATTCCCTAATGTGATATCCAGTATTGAATTTGAGAGAATATTATCTGCTTCAGGTCCCTATCAAGGTCATATATCGAGACCCTCCGACCAGAAACTGCCTAAGAAAATTGCCTGGATTCAGTGTGTAGGCTCACGGGATATAAAATCTGGTCATCCTTATTGTTCATCTGTTTGTTGTATGTATGCTACCAAAGAGGCAGTTATTGCCAAAGAGCATGCAGTCTCTGATCTTGCCTGTCACATTTACTTTATGGATATGCGCTGTTTTGGTAAGGATTTTGATAAATATTATGAGAGAGCAGAGCATGAATATGGTGTAGAATATAGGAGGTGCAGAGTCTCCTCGGTGGAGGAAGACCCCCAGACAAATAACTTAAGAATAAAGTACGAGACCGAAGAGGGGGATTTAAAAGAAGAGGAGTATAATTTGGTAGTTTTATCGGTTGGTTTAACGCCCTCTGAGGATGTTCTAAAGATAAGCGAAAAGTTGGGCATCCAATTAAATGAGTACAACTTTATTAAATCGGATGAATTTTCTCCGGTAGATACCACCAAGAAGGGAATATATGCTTGCGGAGCAATTTTAGAACCAAAAGATATTCCAGAAACGGTAACTCAAGCCAGTGGAGCTGCTGGTAGAACCTCAGCTTTGCTTTCCTCTGCTCGGGGGAGTTTAATCAAGGAAAAGGAGTATCCCCCAGAGAGAGAGGTGCGTGGAGAACCCCCAAGGATAGGTGTGTTTATCTGCCATTGCGGGATAAATATTGGAGGGGTGGTTGGCGTTCCTTCTGTTGTTGAATACGCTAAGAGTCTACCCGGTGTAGATTACGCTGAAGACAACCTTTATACCTGTTCTCAGGATACTCAGGAGAAGATAAAAGAGGCAATAAAAGAGCATAAGTTAAACCGGGTGGTAGTTGCTTCTTGCACTCCCAGGACTCATGAGCCTCTTTTCCAGGAAACCATAAGAGAAGCAGGCTTGAACCCTTATCTTTTTGAGATGGCCAATATTCGCGACCAAGACTCCTGGGTGCATAGGAGAGAGCCAGAAAAAGCTACGGAAAAAGCGAAAGATTTAGTAAGAATGGCAGTAGCGAAAGCCTGTTTAATTCAACCTTTACCCAGTTTTTCTTCAGAAGTTATTCAAAAAGCATTGGTTATTGGAGGGGGTTTAGCCGGGATGGTATCGGCCTTAAATATAGCTGGACAGGGTTTTGAAGTATATCTTATTGAAAAGGAAGCTGAGTTGGGGGGGAATTTAAGGAATCTTCATTATACCCTGGAGAATGGAAATGTGCCGAGCTATCTAAAATCAATAGTTAAAGAGGTAGAAGAGAATACAAAAATCAAAGTATATAAAAAGGCAAATATTAAGCAGGTAGAAGGATATGTGGGAAACTTTAAGGCGACGATAGTGCAACCTGTCTGCGTGCTAACACGCACAGGCAGAGATGAGGAGATAGAACTAAAACATGGAGCAATTGTTGTAGCTACGGGTGCTAAAGAGTTAAAGACTAACCAGTATTTATATGGAAAAGACGAGAGAGTAGTTACTCAATTAGAGCTTGAGGAGAGGTTAGCCCAACCCGATTCTAAGATTTCCTCTCTCCACACTATAGTGATGATTCAATGCGTTGGTTCCAGAGATGATGAAAGGCCTTATTGCAGCCGGGTGTGTTGCAGTGATGCGGTGAAGAATGCTCTCCAGATAAAAAAAGAGAATCCCAACGCAAATGTATTTATTTTGTATAGAGATATGAGGACCTATGGCTTTAAAGAGAGCTTCTATCAAGAAGCTCGAGATAAAGGAATCATCTTTATAAGGTATGATAAGGATAAAAAACCTTATGTAAGTAGGGAGGCTGAGGGTTTAAAAGTAGAAGTTTTAGATCCTATTTTGAAAGAGAAACTTCTTATACCCGTTGACCTTCTGGTATTAAGCACAGCTATAATTCCTAATAAAGATAATCAGGCTCTGGCTCAATTATTGAAGGTTCCTTTGACCGCAGATGGATTTTATTTAGAAGCTCATGTGAAGCTACGCCCGGTAGATTTTTCTACCCGGGGTATATTTTTAGCCGGAATGGCTCATGGTCCAAAGTCCATCCAGGAGACTATTTCCCAGGCTTATGCTGCTGCTGAGAAAGCCTGTACCGTAATTTGTAAAGATCGTGTTGAGGCAGAGGCGATTATTGCTAAAGTAAATGAGAGATGGTGCCAGGGATGTGGTATATGCGTCTTAGCCTGCCCTTATGAAGCTATAAGTATAGATGAAGAGACTAACTTAGCCAAGGTGACTGAAGTACTTTGTCAGGGTTGTGGCGGTTGTGCTGCTACTTGTCCCAGTGGAGCTATTCAGCAGAAAAGTTTTCAAAGGAAACAGATTCTTTCTATGGTGGATGCAGCAATATAAAGAAGTTTATTATAAGTAGGAATGGAGGTAGAAAATGGCTAATTTTGAGCCCAAGATAGTTGGTTTCTTATGTAACTGGTGTACTTATGCGGGAGCAGACCTTGCGGGTACTTCAAGGATGCAATATCCGCCAAATATTAGGCCTATCAGGGTAATGTGTTCGGGGTCGGTTGATTCTGTTTATATTCTTCGGGCTTTATTGGAAGGAGCTGATGGAGTCTTTATTGGCGGATGTCATCCGGGAGATTGCCATTATGTGAGTGGGAACTATAAGGAGAGGAGAAGAATTACT
>JBGPSO010000207.1:0-3196 GCA_041490145.1 Atribacterota bacterium | reverse complement strand
GTAATGATCGCTGGCAATGCTCTCCAAGAATTAAATAATATAATAGCTTTAGGCAATAAAGCCAAATGGGTTTCAGGAAAACATAAATTTCCCCATATATACTTAAAATCTCTTTCCGTATCTACTAAGAATAAATAAAAGATATAGTAATATTTTTAAAATAGATAGACATCTAAATCGGGAATAGCAATTATGATAATATATCATATATTTTCCCAAAAGAAGAGGAGGCAGAGAATGATAATTAACAATTTTAAACCATTTGATGGTCAACACTGTGAAGCAACTGTCACAGGTTGTTTGCTTCAACATTTAGGAATTTACTTTTCCGAACCCTTACTCTTTGGATTAGGGGGAGGATTAAGTTTTATTATTTGGAATATGAAAACTATGGATTTCCCTTTTATTGGAGGGAGAATAAAAAATGATTTATTGACTCAGAATATTACCCGGCATCTTAACTTGAAGTTGAATGTTCAGGAAACCTCTTCAGTGAAAAAAGCCTGGGAGAACGTAAAAGAAAAGATTGATTTAGGTATTCCGGTGGGGATAAAGCTGGACTCTTATTATCTGGACTATTTTACTAAAGAATTTCATTTCGCCGGTCATTATGTAGCTATGTATGGATATGATGAAAATAATGCTTATCTGGTGGATACTATCCAACAGGGCGGATTGGTGAAAACCTCTTTAGAAAACCTCGCTCTGGCCCGGAATGCCAAAGGGCCAATGTCTTCTAAAAATCTTTCTTATACTATTCAGACCACGAATAAAGAATATGATCTAAGGAAAGCAATCATGCAAGCTATATTTAATAATGCTCAGGATTATTTGAATCCCCCCATACAGAATATAGGGTATCAGGGTATCTTAAAAGCCAGTAAAGAAGTAAAAAAATGGTTTCAACAAAGTAAAGATGTGGAAAGAGATTTTAAAACAGCGGCGATTTTTATGGAAAAAGCCGGTACCGGTGGGGCGCTGTTCAGGAATCTTTATCGAGACTTTTTAAAAGAAAGTTATCAGTTATTGAAGGTAGAAGAAATAAAAAAAGCTTATGATTTATTTGTTAATATTGCTGATTTGTGGAGAACAGTTTCTAAATTATTTATGAAAGCAGGAGATAAGAAGGACATTGTGTATGTCAATAAGGCCTCAGATGTATTAGCAGAGATATCCCATAAAGAAAGAGAAGCGATGAGTATTTTGTTAGAGGTATGTCAAGAAATGCTCCTTCAACAAGTTTAATATTTTTTGAGAAATGGAGTATATATCTTGAAATTTTTATGCTGGTGTGATAAAAAGTAATTAGAAATATTTTTATTTTTAATAAAATATTTCCATTGGTAAAATTATAATGTTTTATATCATAAATATGAAAGGTAAACAAAAAATGGAAGAAAAAATTGTTTATTTTGAAAAACCGGGAAAAGAAAATACAACAGAAGTTATAAAATTAGTTTTGGAAAGAGCCAAATTAAGAAATATTAACAGGATTGTTGTCGCATCAACTAAAGGGTATACTGCAAAATTAATCTTAGATGCTGTGGAAGGAAAAGATATCAATTTAGTTGTAGTTCCTTGGCAATTCGGTTTTATGGGGGAGGAGAATCAATTCCCACAAGAATTAGTGAATGAACTACGGGAAAAGAAGCATCTGGTGCACTTTGGAACGATGCTATTTCATACTGTTGATTTATATGGGACAAATACACCACAGGCTTTGGCTAATATTCTGCGAGTTTTTGGACAAGGAATGAAGGTATGTATTGAGATAATTATGATGGCTTGTGATGGCGGCTGTATAAAAATGGGTGAAAAAGTTATTGTAGTTACCGGGACGCATTCTGGTGCAGATACAGCAGTGGTAGCTACTGCAGCACCCAGTACCAAGGTAACTTCACTACGAATTAATGAGATTATTTGTAAACCTATTTTATAATTCTTAATAAGAATAACCTAATAAGTAATGTTTCAATTATAATTAACCAAGAGTAATTATAATTGAATAACTTACGGAGATAAATATCTATTAAACTCATACTTTTCAACTTATTCATTTGGTTGGATTTTATAGAAATTAAAATATTAATTAAATTAATAAGGAGGGAAAAGATGTTTAAATTTATTTTACTTATATTGTTATTTACGGGTATGGCGAGCTCAGCGAATGCTCAGGTTCAATTTGAAACAGATATTGTCACCACCTCTGCTGGTGATCTAAAAATTACCTTTATCGGTCACGGCACCTTAATCTTTACCTTCAATGGAAAAGTTATTCATATTGACCCCTACGGCAAGCTGACAGATTACTCTATACTCCCTAAAGCAGATATTATTCTGATAACCCATGAGCATAGTGATCATTTTGACTTAGCAGTAATCAAGATGTTACGAACTAATAAAACCGAATTGGTTTTTACGGAAACCTGTGCCCAGAAGATTTCGGGTGGTATGGTCATGAAGAATGAGGAGGTGCAAACTATTCAAGGGATAAAAATTGAGGCAGTGCCAGCATACAATATTGTCCATAAGCGTGATAATGGACAGTCCTTCCATCCGCAGGGCGTAGGAAATGGGTATATCCTGACCTTTGGTGATAAACGAGTCTATGTGGCCGGTGATACCGAAAATATTCCTGAGATGAAAACACTACAGGGGATTGATGTGGCTTTTTTGCCTATGAATCTGCCCTATACGATGACACCGGAGATGGTTGCTGATGCTGCAAAAGTCTTAAAGCCGAAAATCCTGTACCCCTATCATTACGGTGATACGGATACTTCACAACTCTTAGAAATCTTGAAAGATGTCAGGGAAATCGAAGTGCGTATTCGTAAGATGAGCTAAACGTACGATTTTATATTATTCTAATTTTTTGGAGAAATTTGATGCCAAAAAAACTCTCCGCCAATATGCTCTATAACTACGTCAAATGTCCTCATCGTTTAAGATTAGATTTTTTTGGAGATTATTCAAAACAAGACCCCATCAGTGTATTTGTCAAATTATTATGGGAAAAAGGTACTGATTTTGAAAAACAAGTAATAGAAAGTTTAGAATTACCATTTTTAGATTTAAGCTCCTACTCGGGAATGGAAAAAGAAAAGCGAACCAAAGAAGCTATTGACTGTGGTGTTGAATTAATCTATGGTGGTCGAATTAGTGCCGGGAACCTGCTCGGTGAACCTGATCTTTT
>JBGPSO010000206.1:0-3206 GCA_041490145.1 Atribacterota bacterium | reverse complement strand
GCATAACCTTCAAGAGCATTCTATTGTACTTTTAAGAGGAGGAAGGGTAAAAGACTTGCCAGGAGTTAGATATCATATTGTTAGGGGAGTTATGGATACTACTGGAGTAGAAAATAGAATGCAAGGGCGTTCTAGATATGGGGCTAAGAGACCAAAAAAGACGGCTAAGGAATAAATAAAATAGTTAGTTAGTTGACCAATTTATTAGTTATTCAAACTAATTAACTAAGTAACCAGCTAACCAATTAGCCATTTAATTAAATACTAATTTAAATAGATAGAGGTGGTAGATAATGTCCAGGAGAAGAAGGGCAGTAAAAAGAGTAAATATGCCAGATCCTATATATCATGATAGAAATATATCGACTTTTATAAATAAGTTAATGTATGATGGTAAAAAAAGTAAGGCAGAAACAATTTTTTATCAAGCCATAGACATTGCAGCACAAAAAACGAAAAAGGAACCTTTGGACGTATTTAATCAAGCATTACAGAATGCTATGCCAGTGTTAGAAGTGAAATCAAGGAGAGTTGGAGGAGCAAGTTATCAAATTCCTATTGAAGTAGGTCCCGAAAGAAGAATTACTTTAGGGATGAGATGGATAATTAATTTTGCCAGGAAAAGAACTGGCAAACCAATGCATGAAAAATTGGCTTTAGAATTAGTAGATGCAGCAAATGGTGTTGGAATGGCAGTTAAAAAGAAAGAAGATACTCATAAGATGGCAGAAGCAAATAAGGCTTTTGCTCATTATAGATGGTAAATAAAATAGTCGTTAGTCGTTAGTTTTAAATCTAGGTTTTCAGTTATTGGTTTACAGTTTTTAAATAAAGAGAATCGGATTCTTTATTCTGTCTTCTGACTTCTTTATTCTTAACCAGTTAACCAGGTAACTAACTAATCAACTAACTAATTCTTAGCGAGATACGATTCACGAGATACGAAATACGAATTAAGATAGGTTGTTAAATTATGGATACAAAATTTCCTTTAGGCAAAATTAGAAATATTGGAATAATGGCTCACATTGATGCAGGAAAGACTACTATTACCGAGAGAATACTTTACTATACAGGGAAGGTTCATAAGATGGGCGAAGTTCATGAAGGGTCTGCAACTATGGATTGGATGCCCCAGGAAAAAGAGAGAGGTATTACTATAACTTCTGCAGCAACTACTCTTTATTGGAAAAATACTCGTATTAATCTTGTTGATACACCTGGACACGTAGATTTTACTGTAGAGGTTGAACGTTGCTTACGGGTACTAGATGGTGCAGTAGCAGTATTTTGTGCAGTAGGAGGGGTTGAACCCCAATCAGAAACTGTTTGGCATCAGGCGGAAAAATATGGTGTTCCTCGTCTAGCTTTTATTAATAAAATGGATAGAGTAGGGGCAGATTTTTATTATGTTGTAAAAATGATTCAAGATAAGCTAGCCACTAATACAATCATTATTCAATTACCCTGGGGTAGCGAAGAAAATTTCCAGGGTATTATAGATTTAATAAAAATGAAGGCCTATTCTTATACTATAGATAATTTAGGAGTAAATTATGAAGAGGTATCTATACCAGAAGATTTACGAGAATTAGCCGATGAATATCATCATAAGATGATAGAAGGTTTAGCAGAGATTGATGAAAAAATTATGGAGGATTACCTTAAAGGTGAAGAAACTTCTCCTAGTGAAATAAAATCTGCAATTCGCAGATTAACTATTAAAAATAAAGCAGTTCCTGTTTTATGTGGCTCGGCTTTGAAGAATAAGGGTATTCAGCTGCTTTTAGATGCAATAATTTATTATTTACCTTCTCCATTAGATGTTCCACCGATTAAAGGTATAGATCCTCTAACTGAAAAGGGAATATCTAGGTTAACTGAAGAGAAAGAATCTTTATCTTCTTTAGTTTTTAAGATTATGACTGATCCCTATATAGGAAAATTGAGTTTTGTTAGGGTTTATTCAGGAACATTAAAATCTGGTTCTTATATTTATAACCCAACTAAGGATATTAAAGAAAGAGTAAATAGATTAGTACTTATTCATGCTGATCATAGAAAGGATGTTTTAGAAATATCGGCAGGAAATTTGGGGGCAATAATAGGTTTAAAAAAATCTACTACTGGTGATACTTTATGTGATCTAAAGCATCCTATAATATTAGAATCAATTAAATTTCCTGAACCAGTAATATCTATTGCCATAGAACCAAAAGGTAAAGCAGAGCAAGATAAAATGGCTTTAGCTTTGGATAAATTAGCAGAAGAAGATCCTACTTTTAGAAGAACATATAACCTTGAAACTGGTCAGACTATCATCTCAGGTATGGGAGAGCTTCATTTAGAAATAATTGTAGATCGTTTACTTCGGGAATTTAAAGTAGAGGGAAATATAGGAAAACCACAAGTTGCTTATAAAGAAACGATAGAAAAATCTGCCCAAGCAAGAGGAAAGTTTATTAGACAATCGGGAGGCAGAGGGCAATATGGAGATGTAGTGTTAGAGGTAGATTCGTACAAAGAAGATAATTTTAAATTTATTAATCGGATAGTTGGTGGGGTAATCCCCAAAGAATATATACCGGCAATAAAAGAGGGTGTAAAAGAAGCTATGCTAAGTGGTGTATTAGCTAATTACCCCGTTATTAATATAAAGGTAACTTTATTGGATGGTTCTTATCATCCTGTAGATTCATCAGAAATTGCTTTTAAGATTGCAGCTTCTATGGCTTTTCAAGAATGTATGAAGAAGGCTCAACCCATACTTTTAGAACCAATAATGGAGGTAGATATTGTAACCCCAGAGGAATATTTAGGTAGTTTAATCAGTAATATAAATGCACGAAGAGCAAAAATAGAAGGAATTGAAACGAAAGCCCAGGTAAAAATTATTACCGCTTACGTGCCTTTAGTAGAAATGTTTGGTTATGCTACTACTTTAAGGTCAATTTCTCAAGGTAGAGCAACTTTTACCATGCAATTCTTATGTTATGATAAAGTTCCAGCTAATATTGTTAAGGAAATATTAATTTAATTTTAAAATAGTAAAATAGTATAGAATATTTAAGGAGGAAGAAATAAAATGGCAAAAGAAAAATTTGTAAGAACTAAACCCCATGTAAATGTGGGTACTATCGGTCATGTAGACCATGGTAAAACTACCCTTACTTCAGCTATTACTAAAATTCTAGCCACGAAGAATT
>JBGPSO010000205.1:0-3253 GCA_041490145.1 Atribacterota bacterium | reverse complement strand
TGCAAAATAAATTCCAAAGATATTCTACCGCTACCAAGACAGCGATTATATTTTCCGGGGAACCGATATTTAGTGCAATCTTTGCCTACCTTCTCTTGGGAGAGAAAGTAGGCCTTATCGCCTGGATAGGAGGATTATTGATAATTTTTGGTATGATTATATCTCAAGGGGAAGAAAAGATATAATTTTTTACTTTTTTATTTCTTCTAGCAGTATTTTCACATCTTCAAGCTTTTCAGGAATGGTTTTAGGCATACCTTCTTTTTTAGTATATATTTTTTCCCAGAAAGGTTTAGAAAGTTCACCATATTCTTTAGCGTATTTATCTAAATAATCTGCACATTCAGTTGTTACTGTTTGAGCTTTACCATGAGTGGGATAAGCGTTAGATTCTTTAACAACCTCTCTTAGTACCTTTGGGTTGTCAATAATCATACAAGGTAACATTAAGTTTTTGGAATAAGGTTGTCTTGCTCTTATAGCTTTAAATAAGGGAGAAGCTAAGGCCTCTTTTAAGGAGGCATTCCTTACATTATGAGTAGCACAGTGGGTAAAGACACAGGGTTCATAATCTCCCTTTACGTTTATATGTAAATATAGACGACCTCCGGCAATGCATCCGCCTACATGCATCCCATCGTTCCAAAAATCTCCAATAAAGACCGGATAGGTCTCTCTTAGGTAATTGACCCTTCTCCAACCATAGAGTCTTTGTTCTGGAGTCTGCATTAGATTTACGTCAGGATTTCTTCCGATAGGGATATAAGTAAAGTACCAACCAAACATACAACCCTTTTCTTCTACTAATAATTTCATAAGTTCATCACTATAAATAATTTCAGTATTATTTTTAGTAGAAGTGGCAGAGAAGCCATAAATTAGTCTTGCTTCCTTACAGTTATCCATACTCTGCATTATTTTTTCCCATACTCCTTTGCCTCGTCGATTATCGGTTTCTTCTTTAAGCCCTTCTATACTTATAGCTGGGGTAACATTACCTAATTCTTGTAGTTTAAAGGCCATATCTCTATCTATAAAGGTTCCATTAGTATAAGTCATAAAAGCGACATCGTTATGTTTTTTATAGATATCTAACATATCATCTCTTATAAAAGGTTCACCGCCAGAGATAACAAAAAAACAAGTTCCCATTCCTTTAGCTTCAGTTATAACTTTATCTACATATTCAAGGGGGAGGTCGTCTTTTTTAGAATAATCTCCGGCATAACAACCTGTGCATTTAAGATTACATCTCATAGTAGGACTGATAACTATAAGCGCGGGGCAGGGGATACCTTCTTTTTTTTGAAAATCCTCTCTATTTTTTGGACCCATTAAAATATAGTTAATCATAAAATTTAATACCATCTTGTCACGAACATTAGGGTGGATTTCTTTTAATACTTTTTTTGCTAACAGATAGGCTGGAGCCTTGTCTTCGAATAATTTTCTAACTCTGCCTATTTCAGGTTTAAACTTCGGGGCAATTTTTTCTGCGGCATAAGTTAGTCTAATAAGATTATTATCAGAAGTATTAACTAAGGCTTTTATGATAAGATTTATAGTTTGTTTAGTAGTGTAATTTTTAAATTTTTCAATATAATCCATAATCTTTTCCTCCTATAATAAAATTATAAAAATATTTGAAAAATTTACTTTTTGTTTTTTATATTTATTTCATCTAAAATATCTTTTAAGAAATTTAATAAGGATCTTTGTTCTTTTTTATCCATCTGCGAGATATATTGATTATAAGTTTGAATATAATTTAAATATTCATCCAAGTTATTATTTTGTATTGTTGCAGATTTAGGAATTTTATTAATATATTTGGCTAGTACTCCTAAACATATTCCGGCAAAGACCGTAAGAGCTAATTCAGCATAAGCATTAGATACATTAGAAGGCAAAATTTGACTTAATAATTGCATTTCTGCAACACTCTGGGCTATTTTTTTAATAAGAAGTATTAAAATTAGCAATAAACAAGCACAGAAAATAAAAGGAGACTTGGTTGGTAAGAAATCTCTAAGAAGATCTTTTATATTAAACTTTTCTTTAAGTTCGTCATATTTTTGAGTAATCTCTTCTTTTAATTTATTTAACTCAGCCATCTTTGTTGGGAGCCTTCTTTTTATTAGAAGAGTAGATATGGCATATCCCTTTTCGGTAGGGTAAAAAGTTATGGTAGAACGGCCCAATTTGCACAATTTATATTGGTCTGATTTTGGGATTATATATTCTACATTCAGAAAGCCTTCTTGGTGGAGTAATTGTAGCATATCATAAGAAGTCCATTTACTAACTCCCAATTTTTGGGCAACTTCACAATAATGAATAGGAGAACCTTTCTGTTGGTATAATTCTATTAAAACTACTAAAAATTCTTTTTGCCTTGAAGTAATTTCCATAATGAGCTATCTCCCAAAAGACCCAAAAAGTAATTTAAAAAAAATATTCTTTTCTAAATTAATTGTATCACTTCAAAACAATTTTGCAAATTTTTTTGAATATTGGTAGAAAAATTAAGAAATAAAATTGCTACTAAACTAAATAATTTGTATTATAATGAGTAAAAAGAATATTATAATAACAAATAAAAGCAAAATTTCTTCTCTTTCCAATATTCCTAATTTAGACAAGGTTTGGATTGCAGGGCGGATTCATCGAGCCCGATAAATATTTAATGTCATTGCGAGCTCCGATTTATCGGAGCGTGGCAATCTCGGGATTGAGATTGCTTCCCCTGCTTTCGCAGAGCCTGCCCTCATGAAAATGGGGGGGCAGGCTTGTTACGCTCCGTAATGACAAAAGGGTAAGGGTTTGATTTATCAAACCCATTATAATAATTTGAAGGAGGAAGTAGAATGGTATTAGAGGCAATTAAAAAAAGGCAGAGTGTTCGTAGTTATCGGGAAAAAGAAATTCCCGAAGAAGTATTACAACAGATATTAGAGGCGGGCAGATTAGCACCTTCTGCTAGTAATCAGCAAGGTTGGAAATTTATAGTAGTAAAAGAGGAGAGTTTAAGAAAAAAATTGGTTCCTGCTTGCAAGAATCAGAAATTTGTAGGAGAAGCTCCGGTAGTTATCGCCGGGTGTGCTACTAATCCTGATCATATAATGAGTAATGGTGAGCACAGTTATCCTATCGATTTGGCTATTGCTCTGGATCATATGAGCTTGGAGGCAGCTTCTTTAGGATTAGGAACTTGTTGGATCGGTGCCTTCTACCAGGATCAGGTTAAAGAAAT
>JBGPSO010000204.1:0-3267 GCA_041490145.1 Atribacterota bacterium | reverse complement strand
TTAAATCTAAAAAATACAATGCCTTCTCATATTCTTTTTCAAGCATAAAATCTAATGATTTATCAAAAAAATAAGAAGCAGCATTTTCATTTACTTTTACAATCTTTTCACTAGGAATGGCAAAATTTAAATTCTGCCCTTCTACCATTTGGAAAAAAGCTATTCCGATAACTTCCCCCTGCATATTTAAGACTGGGCTACCACTGGAGCCAGGTGATATAGGAGCAGTAATTTGAATAATCCTTCCGTAATCAGGAATATCTCTTATCGCCGAGACAATCCCATCACTGACTGTGTTTTCCAGTCCTAATGGACTACCATACACTATTATTCTCTCCCCTACTTCTGGGATTGTTTTGCTTAAGGATAAAGGATAGACATCTTGGGAAGGAATATTTACGGAAAGACGGATAATATCATTTTGTTCATCTCCTGCTACGATATAAGTTATAGGATAAGTTTTTTCATCTGCGGTCTTTATCTCGGCAGAACTTGCTCCCTGAATCACGTGATAATTAGTAATAACATCACCATTCTGACTGATAAAAAAACCACTGCCCAGTTTTAAGAATTCTCCTTTATCGTCATAAACAAAAATAATAACCGTAGAGGGTTTGATTCTTTTTATAAGAGAAGGTAGACTTTCCAGTGGTTTTTCTTGGGGTACAATAGTAGTAGGAGGATTACTGGTAGGTATTTGAACTTTTTTACCGTCTTTAACATCTTTTAAAAGTTCCAGAGAAAAACCATTTTTATAAACTTCTTTAGCATAATATTCCTGTTCTTCCTCTGGTAACTTTTCTAATAAATCAATAAATTCCTTTTCATACAAATCAAGCTCTTCTAATGAAGAAAGATAGAAACTAAAGATAGAAGGAAATTTACCTTGGATATATTCTTTTACATTAATGGCTTGGGAAGAGACAGTTAAAAAAAGAAGAATTATTAGAATAAAAACAATACCTAATGAATAAAATATATTTTTTTTCATTAAAGAATTGCCTTTTTTATTTATTTTTTGATTTGTCTTTAAAATTAATTAAATATTCCTATATTATTAATACTACATCATTTTAAGAAATCCTTCTTTTGCTAAAAGTATTTTATAAAGCTAAAAAAGCCCTTCAGCAAAAGGCCAAAGGGCTGGAAAGTCAAGACTCCCCGGACAGAATAATTTTAGCAACCTTTATCTGAATAAAAATTCTGTACAAATTTAGGATAAACTAAAATTTAGGATAGTTAATTAAAGATGAAAAAACTTTACTCACTGTTGAATTTATAAATTTATCCTACTTATTATTTTAACCCTTTTTCCATCCGATTGATAATAGTATTTACAGCTGTTTTGGCAATGGGACCTTTAGCAAGTTGTTTAGCCATAGATAAGCGATCATAGGCAGATCTAAGATGTTGAAATTTATCTTTTTTGAATTCGTAAATACAAAGGGCAAGAATTTGATATTTCATCCCTTCAAAACTGCCTTCTAAAATATGTTCATACACTGCTTTATCTTCTTCGGCTATAATTTTAACCCCTGACTCGATAATCTTTTGATCTGGATTAATTTCAAAGACCCATTTAAAATAATTTTTGATCTCTTCTTTGCCTTTAAATACGCCATTTGGATTAACCAAATCGGCATCCTCTGCAAAAAAAGACAAGGTTTTTTCTAGATCCTTTTTATTATATGCATCTTTGAACTTACGCATCATACTAATCAATTCTTCTTTAGACATTTTAATCTCCTCCTTTATTAAGGTTTTAATTCTAAATTATAAATATATAATTGGTCTTATATTTTATATATACTACATCTATCTTCAAAATCCTTCTTTTTCAAATAAAAAAACTTTTCAGTAAAAGGCCAAAGGGCTAGTTATTTTCTTGGCTCCCCCTATTGGACAGGTTCAGAACTTTTTGTATAAGTAATGAAACTAAAAAAGATTTTTCCGCACTAATGTTATTATAATCAAAACCGTTCAGAATAATTTATATCTTAATAATCATCTAAATGATTAAATTCTGCATTTTCAATCCATGTCTCGGGCCTGGAAACAAATTCAACTAAGTTTTCCAATAGAAACATATGCTTTTTTTCTTCTCCTGCTAACTTTAAAAATACTTTCCTTTGCGATTCGATTTCAACCTTATCGCTCATTTCTATATAAAACTTATAACTCTTTTCTTCAATTTCCCGAGCTTTACGGTAGAAATTTATCTGTGGTAAGTCAAAGTTAAATATTAGATTTTTTCCTTTAATTTTAATAAAGATATTCTTAACCTTCTTTAATATACCTGTTTCTGCTAATTCTGCACTTGCCTTACTTTTCATCATTTGTTCGATAATACTATAATGTCTAACTTCTTCATCAGCTAACATTTTTAAAATGTTCTGGAGCCCTATATCCTCTGTTTTGTTAGCAAGTTCACGATAATAATTTTCACCGTCTTTTTCCATCTTCATAGCATATTTATAAATATTCATTTACCTACCTCCTATTAAAACTACTCCTATCTAAAAGATCTCTCCCGTTACCTTTATATAGGTACGTCAAATGTCGAAACCCAACTCCTCTTTTCCTTTTTTATTCTTGGTCAAAATATTTTTTTACTTTTGCTACAATTTGCGGTTCAGTCAACTTATCGGTTGTCTCTATATCGGAGATCTTATCTAAAAACATATTATTTTTTTCCATCTCTTTTTTTAACTCAAATTTTGCTTCACCCGGACCAAAAATAATAATTTGTTTTGCACCTTTAAGCAAATCAATAATATGTTGAAAATAGATATTAAGATGTTGACTATAACGAAAATCTCTTTTGCTTTCTGAAGTAACATCTTGTGGACCATAGGTCGTTTTAGATCGTGAGCCACCTTTTAGTCGAAAGTGTCCCTCGATATCTGATTCTACATGGATAACCTTGTGTCTTCTACCCATTAAGCTGACAATAATAGCTTTTTCATGATCAACCCATAAACCAAATATTTTTTCCATTTTTATTCCTCCTGATATTAATATAAAGGATATATTTATATTATGAGCTCAAAAAATGCTCTAAAATAAAATGTGTCAGGGACGGTTCTCTGTTCCATTGTATAATTCTGATTAGCTTTGCAAAAGTCATCTCTTTCCATAGATTACATTAATATTTTTAGGCCAGAATTTTATCGAATTTTTCTATAGTTATAGCTGGGACGGAAGAAAAGGAAATACCGGTCAGTTTATGTAAACCGGCAGAAGCCTGAAATACCTCTTCTACGCCCG
>JBGPSO010000203.1:0-3267 GCA_041490145.1 Atribacterota bacterium | reverse complement strand
GGATAGACTTCAAGAGCTATGAAGAAAAATATTATTATTACCGGATTTATGGGAACTGGCAAGACTGTGGTGGCTATAGAATTGGCAAGCAAGTTGGGAATGAAATTTATAGATATGGATCAGCTAATCGAAGAACGCCAGGAGATGAGTATAGCGGATATCTTTGTTAGATATGGAGAAAAATATTTCCGAGAACAAGAAAATAAATTAGTACGAGAATTATCTCAGAAAGAAAATATGGTTATTGCTACTGGTGGAGGAACCTTCCTTAATTTAAATAACGCTAAAATATTAAACCAGGAAGGACAAATAATTTGTCTTTATGCTAATCCCCAGGCCCTTTATAATCGCTTAAAGAAAAAGAATAATCGGCCACTCATAAAAGGGAATAATATTTTAAATAAGATTAATCATCTATTAGAAAAGAGAGAGAGAATATATGATAGTTTCCATTGGAAGATTGATACTTCTAATCTTAGCGTTCAGGAAGTCGTAGATAATATAATAAATATTTTAAAAGCGAAGGGTGAATAGTGAAAGTGAAAGAGATTACCGTAAATGTTACAGAAGATAAAGAATATCAGATATATATTAAAAAAGGAATTCTCAGTAGTTTAACTGAATATTTAACCAGAATAATAGAGAATAAAAAGATCATTGTAATTACTAATCCTTTGGTAAATAGCTTATATGGAGCTAAACTGTTATCCGTTCTGAAAAAGGGTGGATATAATCCTGATTTTATAGAAGTACCTGATGGAGAGAAATACAAGTCTCTGATTACTGCCAATTATCTTTATGATGAATTATTAAAAAGAAAAGTAGACCGAACCACTACCCTGATAGCTTTAGGAGGAGGAGTAATAGGAGATTTAACTGGATTTGTAGCGGCTACTTATATGAGAGGTCTACCTTTAGTACATATTCCTACTACTCTTTTAGCTCAGGTAGATAGCAGTATTGGAGGGAAGGTGGCGGTTGACCATCCTTTAGCTAAAAACATAATGGGAAGTTTCTATCAGCCCCAGGCAGTTTATATTGATCCTGAAGTTTTGCAGACCTTATCAGAGAGAGATATAAATAACGGAATAGTGGAGACTATAAAAATAGCAGTGATTAGTTCTCCTTCTCTCTTTAGATGGTTAGAAAAAAATATTGCTCAATTCATAAACAAAAATATTTATCTTTTAGATGAATTAGTGAAGGAAGCTGTTTCTTTAAAAGTGGATATAGTTTTAAAAGATCCCTGGGAAAGAGGATTACGTAACCTACTGAATTTCGGGCACAGTATTGGTCATGCCCTGGAAGTAGGAGCAGGATATCAAGGCTTAAGTCATGGAGAGGCAGTAGCTTTAGGAATGTTAATCGAGACTAAAATTGCCCATAATAGAGGGATATGTTCAGAATCCCTTGAAGAACAGATTAAAAGTATCCTGTCATTCCTGCCTGCCTATGCAGTGCACGCAGACAGGCGAAAGCAGGAATCCATAAATGTAGCTATTAGAGAATTAGACCTTAATCAGCTCTGGGAAACACTCACTTTAGATAAGAAAAATATTCAGGGCAAAATGAGATTTATTTTACCAGAAACTCTCGGTAAAGTTACTCTGGTTGATGATATAACCAAAGAGGAAGTAATAAAAGCTTTAGAAGAATTTAAAAAGGAGTGGGTATTATGTTAAAAATAGGAATAATCAATGGACCAAATTTGGATATGCTCGGAAAAAGAGATCAAAAGATTTATGGCAGCTTAACTTTAAACGAAATAAACCGTAAAATTAAATTATTTATTGAGAAGGAAGATGTTGAACTAATTATAAAACAGTCCAATTTCGAGGGAGAGATTATAGAATTTATTCACCAGTTCTCTTCTCAAGTAAATGGTTTAATTATTAATCCGGCAGCTTACACTCATTACAGCTATGCCATTGCTGATGCTCTTAGAGACTGTTCTATTCCAGTAATTGAAGTTCATCTTTCTAATATATTTTCCCGAGAAGATTTTCGGGGAAAATCAGTAACTGCCCCTGCCTGCATAGGCCAGATTGCTGGCTTTGGCTACCATAGTTATATTTTAGCCATCCGTGCTCTTCAAGATTTATTCAATAAAGAGGCCAAATAGGTAATGTTTTCTGTCATTGCGAGGAGCGAAGCGACGTGGCAATCTCTTTCCTTCCTTTATCTCTATTATTTATCTCCTCGCTCTAGAGGGAGAGGGTTAGGGTGAGGGGGAATGTAGGGGTCGGATTCATCCGTTCCGCCTTTCTTTTTCTAAAGCCCCCCTTTATGTCATTCCCGCCTGTCTGCGTGCGTACACGCACAGGCAGGCGCACGCGGGAATCTATCCCTCTATCCTTGCGAGGAGCGAAGCGATGCGGCAATCTCTCTTTCCTAAAAACCGAAAGCTCAAACCATAAATATCAACTCCGCATCCCAGGAAGAACTTATCAGTATCTTACAAATAAGTAAACCTCTCGCCCAGAAGATAATCGCCTTAAGAGAAGAACTGGGAGGATTCAAAAACCCACAAGATTTCACCCAACTACCCGAGATAACTACCCTCGAATGGGAGGAATGGATAGAATTGGGGATAATAATTACTGTTAATTAATAAAAAAATATTATTGGCTAATTGTATTATTATAGTAGTATTGTAGTATTATAGGAAAGAAGTATTGCAGTATAATAATTATGGTATTGACATACTAAGATAGTTATGCTATAATATATAAAATAAATTAATAATATGGAAAATGGTGATAACGAGTAATGGATAAGAAGTTTGAAATATTTTGGAATTATCTTTATCAAAGAGATTTAACTAGCAAAGACCAGATTGTTAGAGAGGCTTTACGCGTAATAAGAACTAAAATATATTTAGAAAATAACCAAATGGCCTTGACAAAAATTAGAAAAGACCCAGAAAATCTTTTCCAGATCATGAAAGAAAATATTAAATTAGAGAGTCTGGGTTATTTTCCTGGTGACAGAGATTTTTTCGCTCAATTATTTGATTTGGGAAAAGATTTTGATATTTTAGATTTTGCCTTCGAAACTTTTAAAAATGATCGCTCTGGTATTTTATTTTCTCCTCATTATTTGAATGATTTTATATTTGAAATGGTAAGCCAAAAACAGATAAAAAAAATATTAATTACTGAAGCGGAGAAAATTCTCCCTGATTTAAAAAATATAATAGAAAAATATAAGAATCAAGAAATAACTTTAACTACAGAAAATTTTTTAATGAATGAAGTTTTTAAAACT
>JBGPSO010000202.1:0-3271 GCA_041490145.1 Atribacterota bacterium | reverse complement strand
CTTTTATTATCGTAGTCAATATTATTTTTTCTGAATTTTTTAAATATTTTTTGTTTTTCTTTAATCATAGCACCATTTTTTTATTTTTTATACTTCTTTTTAAAAATTATTTATAATTTACTTTTTTATCTGTCTTTATCCTAAACTTTTTTGTATTTCTATCTTCTTTCACCTTAAACTAGTGTTAAACCTCTTCTCATTCTAATATTTAGCCTATTATTTAACCTTATTAAATTCATTAATTCTGCAAAATAAGACAGAGATTTATCTAATTCTTCAATTATTTCTGGAGTAGCCCCTTTCTGAGGCCCATATATTTTCGAAGCACCCTGAGGTCCACAAAATGGATTATTTACATCTGAGGCAACTACCAATGATCATCTTTCGGCACCCCTGGTCTAAGTCAGCTTTAATTAATTGACCTGTCCCATAGGTAGTGGTTACTAAAGGGTTTCTTTTGCTCTCTGGAATTAGAATTAACCCTGAGGCAGCGGCCATCTCAACAATTGCAGTCTTCCTATCTCCCAAAATGCCATAAAAAGCCAAAACTTCATCCCCTAAAGGACCAATAACTTTCTCTTCTAAAACTTTCCCTCCAGTGGCATTAACCAGACATTGAACTGTCCCCTCTCCACCATCGGCCATAGGAATTTTTATAATTTCAGCTTCAGGGAAAACTTCTCTTATTCCTTGCTCTATTGCTACACATACTTCTATAGCAGTCAAGCTACCCTTGAAAGAATCTGGGGTTACAACTATTTTCATCGTTTTTTATACCTGAGTAATAAATAAATCTGAATCATTTCCTATTCTCCCAGAAATTAAATCATGGACAAAATTCTCTTGCACCTGTTTTTCTAATTGTAATTCTTTTAATAAAAATTCTTGTTGTAACATCATTTCGACGGTCATTTTAATCACCTCTCCAAAAGGTGTAACTTCATTTGGCTCACCGGTAATACCCACCATCCCTATAATTTTGTTATTATATTCTATGGGGAGATTAATTCCTGGTTTTGTCCCCACTAAATGATTTATATCTTTAGAATAAATTTCCAACTTCTTTCCTTCTTTAATTACTTGAGCTGCTCCTTCATGAAACTGATTTAAGCGACTTTTATCTCCTGAACCAATAATCACTCCATTTTCATCCATAATATTAATAGTTTTCCCTAAAATATTCATAGTTTTATCTACAATATTCTGTGCAAGTTTATGTGTAATTTTCATCGCTTAGCCCTCCTTTAAATAAACAATAATGCTTTACAAAATAAAAAAATTTTTAATTAATAATTATTGTAAGTAAATTGTCTTTTTATAATTACCTTATTCGATAAAATAAGCAAAAATCCTTCTTTTAATTGTATATGTTGATTTAAAAATTACAACAATAGACAATAGATAGGCGAGACGCCTGTCCTACGAATTTGTGAATAGGTAAATTGGATAACTGGTAAATTTGTAAAATACTTTAATAAAAAAGAGGAATTTGCTTTAAAAATATAGAATATATATAATGTAAAATATAAAAGTTCTTAATTCTTAAACTAAAAAATCAAAGATTTAAAGAGGTGAAATATTTTATGGTTATAAAAAGTGGGAATTACTTAGTAGTTTCCATTGAAAAATTAAAAGAATTCTGTTCAAAAATGATATAATAAAAATAAACTAAAAAAAATTTAATTAAAAAAGAGGATTTTAAAAAATAATGTTGTAATATATAAATATTAAGTAAAAATTCTTTTCGTAAATTTTTTTGGTTTTTTAGAAAGCTATAATATATTAAAAAAGAAAGGGTGATATATATGTATAAAAATAAATTACAAGTAAATTTTATAATCTTTTTAATTTTTTTTATAATCTTTTTTGCCACTACTGCCTTCGCTAACTACGAGACAGAAAAATTACTACAAGAAATTATAGAAAGCAAAGAAGCAAAACCTGATACCTTCACCTATATTAATATGGGTAATTTTTATTGTTCGTTGGATTTATATGAACTCGCTGAAAAAGAATATGAAAAAGCTTTAAATATAGATAAAACGAATATATTAGCCAGGATAAATCAAAGTTATGCTTTATACAAAATAGGGGAAAAGGAATCAGCACTTACCAAACTATCTCAAATTATTATCGACGATCCTAATAATGCCTTTGCTTATTATGTAAAAGGGATGATATATAAAAATACGCTCGAGTATGATTTAGCAATCAAGGAATACGAAAAAGTTGTTGAACTCATTCCTCAAAATGATAAGATTATTTCCGAACTGGCTCAGCTCTATCAGGATAATGATCAATTAATTGAAGCTACAGAATCATACATAAAATTAGGTAAACTTAAATCCAGCCCTTATATTCTAGATAATTTTCTGGCTTATAAAGAAAGTGCTGCTGGTTATTTAAATTTAGGTGATTATTATAGTAGTATAGGGAACATTGATCAAGCGATATCTGCCTATAACAAAGTTACTCAATTTAGCGAAGATAAACGGTCGATTGCCGTAGCCTATTATCGATTGGGAATTATTGATCTAAAAGGTAAAAAGTATGAACAATCAATAATGGAAAAAACTTTAGCTCAAAATTTTTATCCCCTGAATATTAAAGATTTTACTTTTGATAATTTTGCTCAAGCCTTTATTGAAATAGGTGATATGCATTATAATGCGGGAGAGCTCCAAAACGCTTATCAAAACTATGAACTTGCTTTACAATTAGCAGACTCAAATTATATTCTTTCTGAAGCACATTATAAATTAGGCTTATCTTATTACCGCAGTCAAGATTATGAAAATGCCGTAAGAGAAGGAGAAATTGCCTTAAGTCTAAACCCCGAATATTTATCTGACCAAGAAAGATTAATAAACCTTTTAATCGCTAATTCTTGGTCAAATCTTACTAAAAAGGAATAAAATAGAAGTCAGAAGTCGGAAGCCAGAATATAATGGTATCTCGTATCTCGTGAATTGTATCTCGTTAAAAATTAGTTACCCGGTTAGCCAGTTTACCGGTTTGCCCGTAAACAGTGTAATGTGTAATAGGTGACAAATAACCTGTTTTTATAAACTTAAAATATAAACTCATTACTTATTACATATTACTCATCACATTATTTATTTTCTATACGGTAAACGCTATACGCTACGCAATATACTAACGACTACTACAATACAAACGAGGAGAAAGAAATGAAAGCCAATAAAATAAATAAAGGTTTAACTCTACTACTTATAGGAATAATCTTCTTAGCCAATACTTTAGGAATATT
>JBGPSO010000201.1:0-3319 GCA_041490145.1 Atribacterota bacterium | reverse complement strand
CCTCTTTCACTTGGTGTATCTAATCTTACTCCTAACAAATCTTTCCCTAAAGCACAGGCTACTCTTATAGATTCTTCTGCTTCATCCTTAAAAGTATCAATAAGAATAATTCGGGGCACATCCTTAGGCATACAAATATTAAAAGCTTGAGCTGCTTTTATAGTATCTCCTGAAATGATTATTACAGTATGAGGAATAGTTCCCTGGGGTTTTTTCCCAGATAATTTTGCTCCCAATATGCAACTTGCTCCGTCTACTCCACCAATTATGGCAGCCCTTTCCATAACTGGAGCTACAGCGGGATGGATATGTCGTGAACCAAAACAGAGGATCTTCTTATCGCTCGCAGCATCTTTACATTCACGAGCTGCAGTAGCCCAGGCTGAACTGCTGGCTAAAATTCCTAAGATAACTGTTTCAAAAACGCCAAATTCACAATATGGACCCTCTATTCTCATTACGGTATCTTTAAACTGAAACCTCACGCCTTCTTCTAAAGCCCATAATTTTATCTTTTTGTCTTTTAAAAGATTATATACTTCTTCAGTTCCAGCAAATATACCTCCCCCTCGGGGAAAAATTTCTGCAGTTACTATAGTGTTCTCTAATCGAAGATATCTTAATATCTCTTGAGCTCTCACAAAATATATATCAGTAGTTAACCCTTTCTCTATTTCTTCATGAGTAGCTGAGAAAAATTTTCTGTCTTGGTTAATAGAATAATTTTCTATTTCTATAATTGAACTTATAGATTCCTTCATTCTTTAAAAGATATCCCTTTTATTTAATCAAACCAATCAGAAGAGAAGACAACATAAAAAGTACTGCTATAACAGTGGTTAGTTTCATTAAAAATGCTTCTCTACCTTTCTTACCACCATGATCAGCAGTTGTACCTCCACCAAATACACCTGAGGCACTACTTGACTTTCTCACTTGAAGTATTACTACTAAAATTAAAGCAATACTTACAATAATCTGAATCACTATTAAACTTATGGGCATTTTTAGCTCCTCTCCTAAAAATTAAATTAAGATAGTTAGAGAAAAATTTCTCTAAAACTTTTAATTACTATTGAATTACCACTTTTTTAAAGTAGTGCTAAGCTTTATAATTTGAGAAAAAGTTAAAGCATATAAACTTGCTCCCCCAACTAAAGCACCATCAATATCAGATTCATTCATAAGCTCCTCAATATTTTTAGGGTTTACACTCCCTCCGTATAATATTCTTATCTGCTCAGCTACTTTATTCCCGTATTCGGAGGAAAATAGTTCCCTAATAAATTTATTTATTAAATTGGCCTCCTGTGAGCTAGCAGATTTACCTGTACCAATAGCCCAGATAGGCTCATAAGCAATAATTATTCTTCCTAATAAGGTAGAATCAATTTCCAGAAACAAAGCTTTAACTTCTTGTTCTATTATACTCTTAGTTTTGCCACTTTCCCTTTCCTCAAAATTTTCACCTATACATACAATAGGTATGAGATTAAACGAAAAGGCAGCTTTGGTCTTCTTAGCTACTTCTTCAGAAGTTTCTTTAAAATGTTCTCTTCTTTCAGAATGACCTAATATAACATATTCACAACCCATATCTTTAAGCATTAGAGGAGATATTTCTCCAGTAAAAGCCCCTTTAGTTTCCCAATACATATTCTGAGCCCCCAGATGTATACTTGTTCCATTAATTATCTCCTTAACTACCCAAAGAGAAGTAAAGGGTGAACAAACTACAATATCTACTCCTTTAATTTCACGAATAAAATCTTTTAGTTCTTTAACCAAAGCAATAGATTCTACTACTGTTTTATTCATTTTCCAATTCCCAGCAATGACCGGGATACGCATTCCTTTAACCTCCATTTATTTCCAAATATATTTAAGAAGATCTATTATTCGGCAAGAATAACCCCACTCATTATCATACCAAGCTATAATTTTAGCTAAGTTATCAGCAATAACCATTGTAGATAATCCATCAACTATAGATGAATTACTATTACCATTGAAATCTTTTGAGACTAAAGGTTCTTCTGTATAATCCAAAATTCCTTTTAAATATCCTTGAGAGGCCTCTTTAAAAGCTTGGTTAACCTCCTCTACACTAACTTTCCTTTTTAATAATACTGCTAAATCTACCACTGAAACATTAGGAGTGGGGACTCTAAAGGCCATACCATTTAATTTTCCTTTTAATTCAGGAATCACCAAGCTTACTGCTTTTGTAGCTCCTGTTTTGGTAGGAATTATAGAAAGCGCAGCTGCTCTTGCTCTTCTTAAATCTTTATGAGGCGAATCCATCAACCTTTGATCCGCAGTGTAAGAATGAATAGTAGTCATAGTTCCTTTTTCAATTCCAAAAAAATCATTTAATACTTTAGCAACGGGAGCCAAACAATTAGTCGTGCAAGAGGCATTAGAAATTATATGATGTTTTTCAGGTAGATATTTATCTTCATTAACTCCCATTACAATAGTAATATCTTCGTTTTTTGCAGGGGCAGAAATGATTACTTTCTTCGCTCCAGCAGTTAGGTGTTTTGTGGCACCTTCTTTATCTATAAAAATTCCTGTTGATTCAATGACTATATCAACACCTAATTTTCTCCAAGGAAGATTACTGGGGTCTTTTTCCTTCAGTACTTTTAAGCTTCTTTCCTGAACAAAGATAGTATCACCTTCTGCTTTTACCCCAGGTAATATTCCATAAATAGAATCATACTTTAACAAGTGGGCAAGAGTTTCTGCATCAGTTATATCATTAACCGCAACAAAATCTATTTCTTTATCTTTCAATCCAGCCCTAAAGACATTCCTCCCAATTCTTCCAAATCCGTTAATTCCTACTTTTATGGTCATTTCTTTCTCCTTTTTTATTTGATAAATTCCTAATTAGTTAGTTGGTTAATAAATTAATATCAAACCAGTTAGCTAGGTAACTGGCTAACCAGCTAACTAAACAACTAAACACAAAATCTTTTACGTAAATTAGAAGATGATATTTTTAATATCTCTCTGTATTTAGTAACAGTTCGTCGGGAGATGTTTATCCCTTTTTTCTTACTTAACAAGTCTGTTAATTTTTGATCACTCCATGGTTTTAAATGATCTTCATTATCAATATACTCTTTTATTATATTTTTCACTTTATCTGTAGAAACAATTCCTCCACTTTTCATATCTACTCCCTTAGAAAAGAAAAAATTCATTTTAAGAAATCCACGGGGAGTTTGAATAATCTTATTACTAATCGCTCTGCATACAGTTGATTCGTGGATATTTAATCTATCTGCAACCTCTTTTAAAGTCAGAGGTT
>JBGPSO010000200.1:0-3361 GCA_041490145.1 Atribacterota bacterium | reverse complement strand
CTCCTCAAACTCATCTTTGCCTGCTCCACATACCGGGCATACCCAATCATCAGGAAGATCTTCAAAAGGAGTGCCGGGATTTACTCCTGATTCTGGATTCCCCTTTTCAGGATCATAAATATATCCACAAACTGAACATTTATATTTAGCCATTTTTTCTGACTCCTTTCTTTTTTTATTTATTTCTTTTTCCGATTTTTCCTCTTTCGCAATATAAGTAGGTGCGTTCTTGGGAGAGATACCTTTCTTTATTTGATGGTAATAATCATAAGTTAATGGTTTTGCTTTTTTAATATTTTCAGCCTCGACCACTTTCCCTACAAACAAAGTATGAGTCCCAACATCGATGGCCTGGATAACTTCTGCTTCGAGATAAGCTATGGTGTTTTCCATAATTATAGGTGAACCGGTTACTCCGATTTTATAATTTATCCCCTCAAATTTATCTTCGTCTCTTCCCGATTTAAAACCAAATCTTCCAATAAATTTCATATCAACTTCCTGTTCCAATACTGAAACAGCGAACACCTTACTTTGAGTAATAAAATCATGGGTAAAATTCTTCTTATTAATACTAACCGCTATGGTGGCAGGTTCTGCAGTTATCTGAAACACTGTATTAGCAATCTGTCCATTTATTTGGTCTTCCTTTTTTGAACTGACTATATAAATACCATAGCTGATATTATAAAGAACTTTTAAATCCATTAGACCTCTCCTTTTAAAAAACTAAAACTTAAAACTTGTTACTTCTAGCCGGGGCGTATAGCCATACGCCCCTACAACTAGAAAATTATAATCCTCTATCTGTCTGCCTGTGCGTGCCTGCCTGTGCGTGCACGCACGCAGACAGGTGCTTGCAATTACTACACTATTTACCTTCTTTATGTTCCCATAATCCGTGAATATTACAGTATTCTCTAACTTTTTCTAATCCTTCCACATCTTTGAAGAGAGATTCTGGTTTATCGCCCGGTTTTAAGAATTTTCTAGAAGCTCCTCCTTTAGTAATAATCTCTATCCATTCAATATAGTGCTTTTCTTCCATAGGATGTAAGGTTGAACCAACCACCGCTTTAATCCCAGAAGGAATTTTTTCTATTATTGGTACGTGTTTTTCGGTAGTCTGATCAGCAGTTTGCTCTCTCATAAGGTTCATTTCTTGCCCACAACAGACTAATGTGCCCCTACCGGTATGTAATAACTCAATAATATTTCCGCAAATTTCGCATTTATAAACTTCTAACCTTTTAGTCATTTATTTTACCTCCTTTTTTATTAAAGATGATATAGTAATAGCTTTTAATTTTATAAAAACTTCTTTTTCTATCTCATCTATTTTTTTCTTTAAAGAGCAATTTTCTATTTCAGGACAGTCACTTTTTTTAAATTTACATTCATTTAATCTTATCGATCCCTGAAATATTTTCATTACATCAGTTAGGGTTATTTCCCCCGGAGATACGGCTACGGCTAAAGCAAAACCGCCATCCTTACCCTTAGACGAATTAAGTAATCCTTCTTTATTTAAAGTTTGTAGTATTTTTCTTAAAAAGGGGCGAGGCATCTCTAAAGATTTAACTAATTGGTCAGCCGAGATTACCTCTTGTTTTTGTTCGGCAATACAACAAAGTGCCCTTACCGCATAATCGGTGTTTCGGGTAATTAATTTCACTTATCGATTTTCCTTTAATCTTTTAATCTTGATAATAATTTCTCTGGTTAAAATTTACTCTTTATTTTTCATTATGATACTATAATTGTATCATTTTGTCAACTTATTTTAAAAATTTTTTTCACCCAAAAAAATAACCCCCTCACCCTTATCAGTAAGGGAGTTATTTTCTGTTAATTGAAGTTAGTTATTTTATTTTGATAGTTTAAGAATTTATTCGACTGATGCTGTTTTAATTCTTTCTGCAATCTCCATTATCCGATAAGGCGAAAATCTATATTCTCCCCTTAAATCATCTATAGTGTTGGTAAGAGTATATGAAGGAATTTCTTCCCCAACCATTTCCCTGGGGTACACCGTCACAGGTGCCATCACATTCTCCATCACAGGTAGGGACATAATCCTCATAAAGCTAAGGCTGCGAAAATTCCTACTGCCAGTGCTATGACCAGTAAGATTGTTCCTCCTTTAAAAATTCCTGAACTTTTCATTTCTATTTGTTCCTCCTTAAAATTTTTGTTTGTTGACAATATTTTTTTGTCATTCACTTATTTATACGCAAAGAGGAGGAACTTTCTTTCAATATATCTACATCATCATTAAATAATAATTTTAGACTGAATCTTTCATTTTTACTAACATAATCTACTATTACCACACTACCTGAGCGAGAGAAGAACTTTTTTATTTTTGACTTCTCCTCAGGAAAAGTAATTTTTGTAATTTCATTCCAAGGAATACAAAAATTAAGAGATGACTCCCCCAAATCTTCTGTCTCCGTTTGCCAAATAAATAAAAGCCAATTTTTCTTAGGAAAAGTTTGAAAATAGATTGCTTGATTAGTGAAAAAGAATATACCCCACAATGGTCCGGAAAAGTTTCTATATCCACTCAGATATTGCGCCAAACATTTGTGGATTATTTTCCCCTGAATCTCTCTTTCTTTCTCTTCCCAAAATTTATCAATCTTCAGATAATCACCTCTACAAATTTATATCTATTTTTCTTATTCTTCTGGTTATTCTACAATTTTACATAAACAAAATCTTAATAACTCTTCTATATATTATTTCATTGATAATTCTAGAAGTGTGACAGAGAACCGTCCCCTGTCACGATTGTCCCCTGTCACGATTCCGGACCTGCTATTCCAATTTATTCCCATCGAAAAGATCATCAGAAAGACCGCTATTGACTTTTATATCAATAGTTTCCATGGTAAAAGATCCCATCCCAGGCGCCATTGTTGACATCATCTTCATCGTTTGCTCTTGTTCCTTTTTTTCTTCCTCGCTTAAACCGGAGGTATCTATTTCCATTGCTGTACTCATCACCAGTTGATAGGGATGAAGCATGGTGCTAACTTGCCGATAGTCTTTAAAATCTGTAGTCACTTTCATATTCATAGCCATTCCCTCAGCTCCTTCCTTTGATTTTACTTTCATTTCCATAAACATCCGCAGAAGCATCCAGGTCTTGCTGCTAATCCATAATTTTCCCGAAGCTTCCGCAAACCCTTCCGATTCTCCCCCTTGTGGAGAATTAGCTTGCGGGTTTCCCATCACTTGCATAGCATTATCAATTTGTAAAACATATGCTTTCTCTCCATCAATCTCTTCTTCCCCTAAATACTGGCTCTTAGTAGGGTCTAAATTTTTCCACATTTCCCCTGGATTATATTCAATT
>JBGPSO010000199.1:0-3361 GCA_041490145.1 Atribacterota bacterium | reverse complement strand
TGCTTTACGCCCTGACGGGGTTGAGCCATCCAATCTGCTACAGTCTCTTTCCATTTCAGATAGTGTTCAGTTTTTTGGTGGCTCTGAAATCCTTCTGGAGACTTATAGACCTCGTACAAGAAGAATCGCGAAGGATCATTTCCCGCCTGCAAGACATTGAAGTGGACGTTGCCTGGTTCTTTGCGAGTGTTCCAAGCATTTTCCAAGGTCGCTTCTTTAAAGTCTTCAATTTTTTCTGGTTTAACAAACACAGTTACACAGACAACATACATATTTTTCACTCCTTAAGCTGTTGCTTTATAAAAAGTTCATCTTATTAATTTTACTGACTGGTTGGTACGCCTTCCCCATTTATCTCATTTAAAAGTAAATATTAATTGTCTAAGAAATGGCCTGTCTGCGTATTTATTTCAAAAGCCCTCTCTTAATCATGGATTCAACTTCATCATTTGCACCCATATGATGGATAGTGATATTTGGATATTCATTTTTAAAAACACGGAATACTTCATCTACGAAAGCTTGTCCTACAGATACGACTCCTTTAAAATCTAGAATGATGGTATTGAATTTTTCAAGACCCATTAATAATCGTTTTGCTTGTGATCTTGATAGGTGAGGATCATTTGGATCCCCGCTTAACGCCACTGCTACGATTGTTTTTCCAAATCCAATCTCTTGGTCGGCGTATTGATCAAACACGGCTTTTGGGGTCTTTTTTGAATCGAGCGAGATAACCATTTCAATGAGCGTACCTTGCTTAAAATCTGTAATTTTTTCTGGCGAAAAAAACCAGTCCTCATTTTTGAATGTATAATATATATCACTGGAAAGGATTGAGAAGCTATCAAACATCCTGGAGGTAAAGAATATTCCCTCTCCTGTATGGTTTAATGGATCAGTGGTAAATTTACCTTTGGATAGATGTAGGATGGATTCTTTGATGGAATCTAAGTGTAGCGCTTTTTGAATTTTTTTAAATATCCCGATTCCATTATCTATGATTATAATATTTAAATTATTATTGCTAATTTCTATTTCTGTGGTAATTGTAGTTCCTTTTGAATGGTCGATGGCATTATTAAAAATCTCGGTAAAGCCGTAAGCACAAATTCTATAAATATTTTCCGGGTAGGATAAAACCATTGGTTTTATATATTTTGACCAAACTCTGTCTTCTGCTATACCAGGTTTTATTTTTTCGATGAATCTAATGTATTTTCCATCAGCAAGAAAGTAATAGGTCCACCTGGTGTGCCCCGTCTTGATGATATTTCCATTTTCTACTTCTCTTATCAGGTATCGATGGGCTCTCTGCCTTGAAAATCCAAATTTCTTAGCCAAAACCATTGCAATGTCCCCTGGATGATTTTCTACATTATCAAGGATAAATTTTTGTATAGTGCTGCTTTTATTCATACAATAATTATAAACTATCTATAGTTCTTTGTAAACCCCCAAAACATTCTTTGTAAACTCTGTTTAGGGCTTTTTGTAAACGTTGATTGTTTGAATAAGAGACACATCCTATTTTTTCTATGGTTTAGTTTTACATTTTACGAAGTCTTCCTTTAGGACGCCTATCTATAGTAATATCTAAAGCCTCAACCATCCGGTTAAGAAACTCCTCAGATCCTATAGGTTTTCCGCAAAAGTTATCGAATCATTGAGCTAGTATAGCGGCCCCCTATAGTGGTTGATAATCTGAAAGATTATTTCGAACCTGTTTTTCTTGACATAAGTTACCAGACATATTATCATATATATAGATTTGTCTGGTAACTATGTCAACTTTAATATATTGTATTTATACTTTTTTTACCAGACTTATACTATTTTTCATTTATTTGTCTGGTAATTTAAAAAGAGGATACTATGAAAATCTTAAATGGTGTATTAAACGAAGAATTAGATCGACTTAATCAATTAAAGAAGAACTATGAAATACAAATTGTAAAACTTCCTAAAGGAAGCCTTATCAGAAAAAATATCAAAGGAAATATGTACTATTACCTTAATTATAGGCAAGGAAAAAAGAAAATATTTAAATACATCGGAAAATTACCTAGTAAAGAACTCGAAAACTTATTAGATAAAATAGAAGAGAGAAGAAAACTTGAAAAACTCAATAATCAAGTCAAAAAAGACATTAAAAAACTAGAAAAGATGATAAAATGACAAAACAAAATAATTTATTTCTTGCTACACTTGATGCCCTGTATAAGTCGGGCGTCTTTGAAGACATTATACTTATAGGGAGCTGGTGCCATTTTTTTTACAGGATTTATTTTAATAACGCTCCTGAAATACCTGCGGTAAGAACTATGGACATTGATTTTCTTATCCCTAATCCAGCAAAAATACATAAAGATATAAATATTCCAGAAATACTTCGCACTTTGGACTTCACCCCTACTTATAGCTATATTACCGGATACACTAAATATGAACATCCTGAACTTGAACTGGAATTTTTAACTCCCGAACTTGGCAGAGGAAAAAATAAACCATATGAACTTCCTAAACTACATATTAATGCTCAGGGACTACGATACTTAAATCGGAAAGAGACTTACTCGCCGCAAAAGATATCGGAGAATTTTTATTACAAAATAAGACTCAACGAAAAAAGCTTTTGGAAATATTTCATTCATTACCATTAAAATGGCAAAAAACAATTATTAAGAATATAAAAACCCATTCTGAACCGCTTTTTGATTTCTTATCAAAAAAGGAGGCTTTATAAACAGATATTTTATATCTGCCCGTAAATCTACTGATGAAGAAAACAGACAGATATATTCTGTTATATCCTTTAAAGAATAGCCATCCTGTCGATAAGTCTCATATATTGCTTGCTCTTTTGACTTCTGTTGCTTAGGTCTTCCTTTAGGACGTCTATCTATAATAGTGCCTAAAGCCTCATCTATCTGGTTAAAAAACTCCTCAGATCCTATAGTTTGTCACGGTAGGACAGCCAGTCACCCGACTGCCCCCGCACAGATCCCAGCGTGCGGAATTACCGCACTGGGCTCTTCAGAAATACTCGCTTCCGTAAAAGACACATTAGTATTGCCATCTTTGCTATTCCCTGCAGGGAGGTTTGCATCAGTCACCCTCTCTTTTCATCGGGTAGACTTACCTTATAGTAAGGAGCTTATAGGGTCTCCCAAGTTCTTTATATCTCTCTACAGACATGCCATGTGCCAAGACCCCGACAGACCCTCTTTAGAATCTCGCCATATGCGATTCTTTTGTATAGGCTTCCGTTGCGAAAACGACGTCGCCATCTGCATTAATCTTTATTTACGAGGCTGTATAGTTCACTTCAGGAAGTACGGTCTTCCCTATGGCCTATCTG
>JBGPSO010000198.1:0-3388 GCA_041490145.1 Atribacterota bacterium | reverse complement strand
TTAAAATTTATTAATAAGCTTTTAATTTCATGAAGATTAAATTACATTAATCTTCATGATTTTTTTCTTATTATGAAAAGGAGTGGATAGTATCCACTCCTTTTAAATTAAATTAAGTTTACAGAAAGTTTACAGAGTATTCTTGTTATTAAGATCATTATAAGTATCCAATAACCATTGTGCTGCGTCTTTTGCTGATTTTTGTCCATAAATTACATAGTTTACAGCTCTTAAGTTTGCTTCGCTAACAGGTCCCCAGTTTATTGGAGACATAGTTACTGAAATTGGTAATTCATTAGCAAAACCCTGTAACCACCATTTAATACCAGCCTTTTCAAAAATATCCATATTCAGTGAATCATTTCTCGCTGGTATTCCACCAGAATCAACCAACCATTGAGCCATTTTTTCTTTTGAAGTAATATACTTGATAAGATCCCAAGCAGCATTTTTATCTTTCGAGAATTTACTCATCATTATCGGTTTTACTTCCAGATAAGTGGCGGGTACCCCATCTTTCGGATATGGGATTCTCGTTAGTGTAGTTTTATTTTCAAGAATATCTTTTGCACTATCACTTTCCGTTCTTCTCCCCCAAAGCCATGGCCCCATAGGTGCCATTGCCCATTTGCCTGCCACATAACCCGGGTCTTCAACCGGCCAGCCTGTACCTCTCTGATTCGGATCACAAGCAGGAAAATCACCTTCAAAGAGCTTTCCATATAAATTAAGAACTTTTTCAAGTTGATCTGCTGTAGCAACTACTTTAACGGTTCTTTTCCCTTCCACAGTCGTAATATCAAATGGATTTTTCTTATCGCTTACCTGAAAATACCAGGTAATAAACTCTTGAGCCGCTCTTGGATCTCCAACTTCAGTACATACAAAGAAACCAAATATTTCCTTATTAGACTTTTCAGTTATTTTTCTTGCTGTATCAATTAGTTCATCCCATACCTTTGGAACAGAAAGTCCATATTTTTCCAATATATCTTTTCGATATATCAAGGCACGAGCATTTGTATTGTAAGGTATGCCATAAAGCTTACCATTAATTCGAAGAGGTTCTAATGTACTTTCTACAAACTGACTGCTGTCAGCCCATGCAGAAAAATAAGAATCGAGAGGTTCGATAATATCGTTACTTACATATACTGCCGTGTCTTCGAGTAAACCCTCAATAACATCCGGTATTCCAGTTTTTGCTTGAAGTAAAAACTTATCTCTTTGATCCTTGTATTTTCCAGGGCCATAAAAATTATCAACTACATATGCTGATAATGCAGTTTTTGCATCACTTTCCCACATTTTTACATAATCTGGAGAAACTTCCTGTGTAACAAATGGCATATTCCAGAAAGTAAGCTTCTTTTTTTCTGCACCAAAAGATGATCCTACTACCAGAGCAAATAGCAATAGAATAGTTATCATTTCAAATATTACTCTTTTTGATCTCATATTTAATATTGATCTCATAATTTAATACCTCCCATAAATTTCTATTCCATAATACAATAGAATTAAATAAAACTTCTTACTTTTATCACCACCCCTTTTTTCTTATAATTTTTTACTATTATCCCCACCTCCTTTATTAGTAAGAGTAATACCCCCTTACTTATTCTTTTCTCCATCAAATAAACTCTAAAATGCTCGACCTGGTTATCTTTTCTCCATAATACTCTACTTCCACCTTTGGCCATTCCGGATCTAAAGTATTTCCCAATCCTCCCGAACTTTGAAGATTGGCTTTTTTTATAGTTTAGTATACAACATTATTAACTTATACGG
This sequence comes from Atribacterota bacterium, assembly GCA_041490145.1. Lineage (GTDB taxonomy): Bacteria > Atribacterota > Phoenicimicrobiia > Phoenicimicrobiales > Phoenicimicrobiaceae > Infernicultor. Next base: position 1,597 of record JBGPSO010000198.1, on the reverse strand, counting down.
ATAACCGTACAACCATTATATATTTTATCAATCGTGTTTGTCAATTTATTTTTAAGAGGAGATATTCGGGAGGTACAAAAAGTTCTAACTTAAATCGGTAGAAAAGCGGTGTATCGTAACCTGGTGGTATGTTCTATCTGGATATAGGATGGGAGAGGGAAACTCAGGTTCATTAACTGAATTAGGGAAAAATCCAGTTTCCAAGCAGAGGCCGCTGTGTTTCTGAAATAGCGCTCCGCCTGCACCTCTAATATGGTCAAGGAAGTTCCCAGAATAAAATTGGATACCTGGTGTGGTGGTTAAAATTTCCATAGTGCGGCCGCTTTCCGGTTCATAAAGCTTTGCCGCCAGGCTCCTCTCTTGATTTGAGGATTCGACAACAAAGCAGTGGTCATAACCACCTGCAGTATCATTAATATCTTTTCCAATTAATTTCGGCTTGGTAAAATCCATAGGAGTACCGTAAACAGTCTTAATTTCTCCGGTGGGGATTAGCTTGCCAGACAACCTTATCAAATCCCTGATTCCCGCCATGCAAATGATTAAGACCATTCTCATTACGAGCAAGATCATATCTAACCCCCTCCAACTGAAAAACTCCTTTGGCAATACGATTAGCAAAACGACCGATTACGGCACCAAAATAAGAATGACCAGCCAAATATTGTGGAAGATTATCAAACCCGAGAGTTACTTCTTTAATTTCTCCTTCTCGGTCAGGCATTTTAAGGGAGATAATGGTACTGCCTAGGCTCATTACCGTGACCGTAACCCCTTGGGAGTTATTTAAAATAAATTTTCCGACTTTTTCCCCTTCTAGAGTTGTTCCAAATAATTCATACTTAACGTTCATATTATATTCCTTTGAGTTTTTTATTTTTTATTATAACTGTATTTGAGATAATTTTCAAAAAATCTTTAAAGAGAGTGTTTGAGTCCAATACATTTGTACCATTGAAGGATCTTTGCTATTTAATAACTTACTACAATATTCAATCGGAGTCAAAAGATTCAAATTTCGATGAGGTCGGTAGAAGTTATACTCAATCAGACAGTCATATAATATTTCATTAATTTTGCTGACACTAGTCTCCTCGTAAAATCTATCTAAATATTCGGATTGTACCGTACCATTTACTCTTTCCACAAAGGCATTCATTTTGGGAGATTTAGGATAATTGTAAACCAAAGTCATCTTTCTTTTCTCCACCTCTTGAATAAAATACTTTTCCCACTCTGATCCATTATCTATCTGTAGATACTTAATTCTATAATTGTGTAAGTAAGTCAGCCTGAAGAGAAAATCTCGAGCATTCAAACTGGTAGCTCTATGATAAGCCCTCACATAATAAAGCTTGGATAAGGGATCTACCGCAGAGAAGAGAAAGATTTTGGTAAATCTTAAATTTAATTCTATGGTATCAATCTGGAGCCACTCGGAGATAATCCCCTTCATGTCTTTTTTTACCTGGGCTATCCTGGTTCTCTTCTTCTTTAAAGTCCTTATTCTTTTGGTTTGTATCTTAACCTTGGGGAGAATAGACCTGTACTGAGTTAGAATCCTGCCAACCGAGGAGACCGAGATATTTATTTTATA
>JBGPSO010000197.1:0-3452 GCA_041490145.1 Atribacterota bacterium | reverse complement strand
GTTATATCAAAGATTATCGATCAGTACATCCGATGTATTTAAAAAGTGCTTGACAAAGTCATAGTGTTTCGCAATGACAGAGGGTCGGATAAATCCGACCCTTACTCCTAATGACAGAAAATGTTTCACCCTCAAATCGCCACACCATATAGGTGATACTAATAAGATCCTTTACTAACTAATAGATTAATTGTATTATTATCTGAAACTATATTTCCCGGTTCAGGGATTTGAGTAATAACTACCCCCTGAGGTACGGAAAAATGATTGGTATAGGTGACTTTGCCTAAAGTAAGGCCGTATTCTTCGATGATGGCCGTGGCTTCTTTTAGCTCTTTACTTCTAAGATCGGGAATATTTAAAGTGATAGTCTTGCTCCCTTTACTTACCACCACATAAATTTCCCTATTCTTTTTTACTGTTGACCCGCTGGCTGGATCCTGGGTGATGATTTTATTGAGGGAAATTTTTTCATCAAATTCATCACCAGAAACCTTTATCTGTAATCCAGCATTATATAATTTTTCTTGAGCAACTTTTAATTCATCACCAATTACGGAAGGAACGCCAGTATTTGGAACAGAGTATACATTTTGATATATTATAAAGGCACTTACTCCCCCAGCAATCACTATAAAAATTATAAAAATAATACTAACCAATGATTTTAAAATAATATTAAATATTTTCACTATCCAGTTCATTTATAACCCTATCCTTTTCTGATCATTTTTGCCATAAAGAATCCATCTAGATCTAAATTTGAAAGTCCAGTGACTATCTGAAAAAATTTCTTCTGTTTATTCTGATTTGATGGATAGACTTTTAACTTTCGCTCTTTTATAAATTCATTTAAATTTTCTAACTCAAAATTAGGATTTTTATCTAAAAATTTGGTTACTACTTCCTCGTTCTCTTCTGGTTCGGTGCTACAGGTAGAATAAACTAATCTCCCACCCACTTTCAGGTAATTAGAAACAGTAGCCAATATCTTCCCCTGCAGTTCGGATAATTGTTTAAATCTCTTTAAATCATAAGTTTGCCACTTTAAATCAGGTTTTCTCCTTAACACCCCCAACCCGGTGCAGGGAACATCTACTAAAACCTTATCTGCCTTCTTTAGATAATTCTTATCTAATATAGTGCTATCCTTTATCTGGGTCTTTACTATCTCAATTCCTAATCTCCGACAGTTCTCTTTTACCATTAATAATCTTGCCTTATTACTATCCAGAGCCAGAATGTTACCCTGATTAGCCATTAATTGGGCAAGATGGGTAGTCTTTCCTCCTGGGGCACTGCAAACATCAATTACCAATTCACCAGGTAGAGGTTTGAGCAGATGAGGGGCCAAGATCGATGCTTCATCTTGAATCTGAAATAGTCCATCCAGATAAGCGGGAATTTTGGTGATATTGGAAAGGCCTTTAACATACAATGCTTCTTCGGTAAAAATACTTTCTCTTACCGAAATGTTCTCTTTTTCCAAAATATTTTTTAATTCCAGTCGAGATATCTTTAAAGTATTGGCCCTAATTACCAAAGTTGGTATTCTATTATTCGCTTCACATATTTTAACCGTATCGGCAAATCCAAATCTTTTTAACCAACGTTCAACTATCTGAAGGGGGTGTGAATAAATGGTGGAAATATATAAAGCAGGTTCTTTGTCTTGATCGGGCCAATTAATATTCCCACTATTTCGAATAATATTCCTTAAAACACCATTTACAAATTTAGACATCCCCAGATTTCCATATTTTTTAGCTAATTGTACCGCTTCATTACCGACTGCATAATCAGGAACCTTATTTAAAAATAGTAATTGATAAACACCCATTCTCAATATATTTTTAATCAATATTGGAGTTTCAGATAGACCCCGATTAGAAAATTGAGATATCGCCCAGTCTAATTTATTTCGGTTTCTTATCACTCCATAGGTTATCTCATTGATAAAAGCTGCATCCAAGGTAGAAATTCTATTTTTTTCTAATGATTTATTGATTAGAATATTGATATAGCCCTCTTTAGAATCAATTTTAACTAAAATAGTTAGGATGATTTCTCTTATCGGGTCAACTTTTATTTTATCCATAGATTTAATTTATTTTATATTTCCTTCTATCTTCTTCTATTTCTCAATACTATAAGTCTTAACAACTGCATAACTGCTATTGCGGCAGCAGCTAGATAGGTTAAGGCAGCAGCATTTAAAACCTTTTTAACTGCACTAATTTCTTCTGTGCCTGAAACAATATCTGCTTTCACTAATAAGCCTACTGCTTTATTGCTGGCATTAAATTCAACCGGTAAAGTGACTACCTGGAACAGAACTGCTAAAGAGAAAGCAATAATGCCGATATCCATTAACCCAGGAAGAGTAAATAAAAATCCAATTAAAAATAAAGGAATAGCCATTCGAGATCCGATATTAGTTACCGGCACTAAATTACTGCGAAGAGCGAGCGGAAAATATTTCTCTGCATCCTGGAGGGCATGGCCTATTTCATGGGCTACAATTCCCTGAGCAGCTAATGATTTACCATAATAAATTTCTTTGGATAGGCCTAACTTTTTCTGTCTAGGATCATAGTGGTCAGAAAGGCTGCCTTCTATCGGTTCAATTTTTATATTTACTAAATTATTTTGCCGCAATAATTCCTCAGCTACTTCCTTCCCGCTTAATCCGCTTTTTGCTAATATTTTTGAATACTTTACATAAACGGTTTTTATCTGGTATTGAGCATAAAGGGTTAAACCTATAGCTGGTAATAAAATAAACATTGTACTATCGAAATAAAACATAAAATCCTCCTCTTATTAAACCTCAATAGACCGGCGAGACGCCGGTCAACAGATTTTATTCGCTTAATTTATCTCCTACCTTTATCTTATAACCATTAACAAACTGGCTGGCAGTTAATTCTTTTGAGCCAGCCGGAATCAGCCTGAATATCTTTATAATTCCCTTATCAGCGGTAGAAATCAGGATGCTCTCTTTTTCAATTTTAAATACACTACCGGGAATTGAGGAACTTAGTTCAACTTCATTTTGATAATTTCCTAAAAATCTCGCCTTAGTAATCTTAAGTTTTTTACCTTTATAAAAGGTAAAGGCACCAGGGTAGAGAGTAGTTCCTCTTATTAAATTATATATCTTTTCCCCTTTTTCACTCCAATTTATTTCCCCATCTTGTTTAGTCATTTTCTTAGCAAAAGTTACCAATTTACTCTCCTGGGATATTCTTTTTATCTTTCCTTCTTCTATCTTTTCTAAAATTGTACCGATAATCTTAGCACTTAAATTAGATAATCTATCATAAAGTTCTGCGTAGGTTTCATCTGGTAAAATAGTTATTTTCTGTTGATATATAATATCACCAGCATCTACTTTTTCATTCATAAACATAAAAGTTATCCCGGTCTCTTTTTCACCATTTATAATAGCC
>JBGPSO010000196.1:0-3507 GCA_041490145.1 Atribacterota bacterium | reverse complement strand
TTTCTCCAAATTTTGCTTTAATTTTTGTCATCTCAGTAAGCGGTTCTAACAATAATACTTTAACTTCCAGCTCTTTTATCTGAAGACTATTCCTAAGTTCAAGGGTGTCTTTTTGAAAATCTAACAAAGTTTTATTAATTTCAGTTATTTGTTCTTCAGATAGATTTAAAGATTTGATAAACTCTTCCATCTTCATATCAGGGCTACCTTTTAGTCTTTTATCCATCATTTCTCTAAATTCACCACTTTTATACGGTAGCATCTTCTGTTTCATTAAGGGTTTATTTTCTTGAGCATAAATAGATTGAGTAAGACCCAAAAACACCACGGTTATTGCTATAATCAAAGTTAGGATAACCAGTTTCTTTTTCATCTATATTCACCTCCTTTTAATATTATTTCCTAACCTTTTATAGAAGCAATTACTGTGCCAATTTTTGAGAATTGTCTTTTATATTTTTTATATTTGAAAAATAATTTCTGAAATATGAAGTAAATAAATTGTTTTAGAAACTTTGTTTAAATATTACGGGGCAAATCTTTTTAATATTTTTCTTGCTTTCAGTAGTCGTCTTTATCAAAAAGAACTAACTTTTCTCACTTTTTCATAAAATTACTGTGCAATTTTTTCTCAAAAGATTATCTTTTGCCTTTTTAATATATCCTGAGTTAATCAGACTTATCGGTCAAAATAAATACTTTTTCCAGTTACCGATAAAGGAATACCCATTACAAAATCTGCATCTATTAAACCCATTTTTTTAGCTACTACTCCGGCCCGATACATTATCCGATTATCTACATTCATTATTCCAGCAGTTTTCACGGCTGACCCAATAGCAATTCCCATATCTAAAAGTCTAAAAGCACATTGAGGTCCATCAAATTCATTAACCTTATGGGAAATTCGGTCAGAACATTGGTCATACCCACAGGCACCGCAATTCAAACCGAGCGATTGGGCCTCTTTTATGCCTATTAATAAAACAGCTAAGGAATTTTTGACATTATCACCATCACGGTCAAAATTTTTCTTACTAAACTCTTCACCATAATGGACCATTTCTTCCGCTAACCTATTTACTTCTTCTCCGTAAATAACTTTTACCACTACAAAATCTTTACCAGCAGATTTGGGAGCAGTGCGGGCAGAAACTCCCATCAAGTTAGCTACATTCTTTATTGCTTCCTGGATATCAAATTCAGATAATCTTTGATTAGACATTTTCTTTACCTCCATGTATTTAATTTACCAATTCACCGATTGACCAATTGACCAATTAATTTGGTTATCTGGTTAGCTGGTTAACCAATTCTATACGCTAAACGCTGCACGCTCTACGCTAGAATACGCGATACTCGATATGCGACATACTAAATAATTATACTACCCAATTATTCCGTAATCAATAACCTGAAAAGTAGCGAGATTCTTATTAGTAGTTAACAACCAATCCACTTTTATAGGGACAGAAAAATCTGGTTGTAGTCTCCCCTTTTCTAACCAATATCGGGAATGTTGATTATCAAATTGTCCTTTATTTGCTTTAATAATTAATTTAATTGGCTTATTTAAAAATTTAACCTTTTCTAAATTTTTCAATTTTTCCAGCTCTTTAATAATCCTTATTTGTAATTTTTCTTCAGGCAGAGGGAATACATTTATCAATCCAATATTCTTATTTAAGGGTCCAATAATCTTTACATTTGCTAAATGCGGCTTATATTTCTCTTGTTCTAAAATATTTAACAATATTTCATTAGCTTCTGCTACTGTTTGACCATGATAATAAGAGTTTGCCAAGGGCTTAAGTAAGTGTTTTAATTTGCAACCTTCTCTAAATTTACTTTCTCCAATTCTTAAAATCTTTAAATTAAAATAATTAGCAATTTCTTTTATCTCTTCTTTAGTCATTTTTAGTAAAGGAGCATAAAAGCCATCATATAACTTTAGACCTTTCCTACCCCAAGTATCACTCTGATTTGAACCAGTCAAGACTAACCTTCCTTTAGCTTCTCTTTTAACTCTTCCCAGTTTAGCTATCCTGGTACACTTATTGCAAGCTGGCCCTTTCTTTAAAACTTTTTCTTGTTCTTTCTTCCCCTGAACAATCCTTAGCTTTAAATCTAAATTCTTACTGATATCTTGAATATTTTTTAAACCCTTACTATAACTATATTCTCCAAAACTAACCGTAATCGCTTCCACTCTCTCTTCCCCTAAGGCCTGGAGTGCTAAGGCAGAAACTACTGTACTATCTAATCCTCCTGAAAAAGACACTACAACTTCTTCTCCTCGGCTTATTTTCTTAATCTCTTCTAATCTATTACTAATCTTTTCTTTTATACTAATCATAATCTAATCCAGCTATCTTACCCTGTTATTATTTATATTTTACTTATAAAAAAGGCCAAGGCAAATTATAAATATTATTACACCATTACAATTCCTTGGCCTTCTATATTGATTTAAACTATCTATAATTAATAATCTATTAATTATATTTTTTCCGAATATTCCTTAAAAGAAATACTTTTATACCATCCTTCACTAATATAATTTAACACTGGAATAAATTGATCGGCAAGAGCATATCCTGGAAGAGGAGCAATTTTATTTTTATCACTTTGTAAAAACCAAGTGGTAGGATAGCCACTTACCTGATATAATTTAGCCAATTCTCTTTCAGTTATCTCTTCCCCATTTTCAATCACTTTATTATCCGACTCTGCATTTACTCTAATAATGACAAATTTTTTAGACAATATTTTTTTTACCTCTTCATTAGAATAGGTATTTTGATCCATTTTTTTACAATAACCACACCAATCGGTATAAAAATCAATCAAAACATATTTATTTTCTTTTTCTGCCAGGGCTAATCCCTCATTATAAGATAACCAATTAAGGGCTAATAAATTATTCTCTTCTACCACCTCTGCACCCTGCTGGTTTGTTTTAAAATATGATCGTATTACGAAAAAGAATATTAGTATTAAAAAAATTGTTAAAATCATTATCTGGTCTCTTTTAGCAGAAAAAATCTTCATTTTTAGCTTAAACCTCTTCTATTTTTATTTAAATTTATTTTTTATCACTCAATAAATTAGGTCTAGTTTTAATTTTTAAAAAACAGTTATCTTTTACTACTTAATGAAATAATTTACTACTCTCTGTAAATTATCGGTAAGGATTAACCCACCAATCAGGATCAGTAATACTCCTCCTACCAGCTCTACAGTTTTAAAATGCTTTTTAATCTTATTGGAAAATAAATAAAATTTATTAATGGCGAGAGCAGTTAATAAAAAAGGAATTCCTAAGCCAGCTGAATAAAGGGTAAGCAGTAAAATTCCCTTATAAATAGTTTCTTGAGTACCTGCATAGATTAAAATAGCAGCCAGAACAGGACCGATACAGGGGGTCCATCCAAAGGCAAAGGCTAAACCTATTAAAAATGGACCAATTATAATATTGACTGGTTTAGTATTTGCATAAATCTTTTT
>JBGPSO010000195.1:0-3530 GCA_041490145.1 Atribacterota bacterium | reverse complement strand
TAATGTTGGTTTAGAAGTGCTACACTCATACCAGTTAAAGCAAGACTGGCATCAACAGACAAATCAATTCCGCCGGTAACAATAATCATAAGCTGACCGATGGCAACCATAGTTAGTATGGCAGTATCGTTAAGAATATCCATAAAGTTGTTAATATCTAAAAAACTAGGAGTCCTTAAACTAATTATAAATATTATTAAAATAATAAAAATAAAAAAATTAAATTCTCTTTTTTGGGGTAAAACTAACATCTTTAAAATCTCCTTAACTTAAAATACTCCCTATTGCTGCTTTGATTATATTTTCTGAATTAGCTTTATCTCGAGTAAATTTAGTAGTTATTGCTCCTTCATGCATTACGATAATATTATTAGACATACCGAGAATTTCAGGAAGTTCTGAGGAAACAAGAATTATGGCTATTCCCTGTTTCGCAAGTTCAGAAATAATATTGTGGACGGTAGCTTTGGTGGCGACATCAATTCCTTTGGTTGGTTCATCCATAATCAATATTCTTGGTTTAGTAGCAATCCATTTAGCTAAGACTACCTTCTGTTGATTACCTCCGGATAAATCTTCTACCAATTGATGCCAACTTGAGGCTTTTATTTCTATCTGTTTTCCGTATTTCTCAGTAATTTTTAATTCCTTCTCCTTATCTAAGAAAAAATATCTACTAACCTTATTTATTATGGATAGGGTTACATTCTCTTTGATGTTCATTTTTAAAATTGTACCTTGTAGTTGCCGGTCTTCAGGGATATAGGCAAAACCATAATTCATGGCCTCAGAAGGATTGGCAATATTAACTTTTTTCCCATTAATAAAGACTTCCCCTGAAGTCAGTGGTTCAATTCCGAAAATGGTCTGCATTACCTCTGTTCTTCCCGCTCCCACTAAGCCAAAAAATCCTAAAATTTCTCCTTGATGTAACTCAAAAGATATATCTTTAAAAAAACCTATCTTGGTAAGATTCTTAACCTTTAAAATAGTATTTCCCTGTTCTGCTTCTATCTTTGGATACATATGTTCAAGATTACGCCCAATTACCATCTGGATTACCTCATCCATAGTAACATCAGCCATCTTTCCTTCTCCAATATATTTTCCGTCTCTTAGTACGGTAAAATAATCTGCAATCTCAAATATTTCTTCAAATTTATGAGAAATGAAGATGACAGCTTTATTTTCAGATTTTAATTTTCTAATAATTTTGTATAAATACTCCACTTCTTTAAGGGTAAGGGCAGAGGTGGGCTCATCCATAATTACTATTTTTGCATTCAGGGAGAGTGCTTTGGCAACCTCCACCATATGTCTTTGAGCAACACTTAAATTTTTTAGTTTAGTATCAGGATGGATATCTAATTCCAGCCTATTAAGAAGGGCTTGGGTTTTATCCTTCATCTCTCTCCAGGAAAGCAGACTATTGGATTTATTCCTAATATGATGACCTATGAAGATATTTTCGGTGACCGAAAGTTCTGGGAACATTGTAGCTTCTTGGTGTATAACGGATATTCCAGCTTGTTGGGAGATTTGAGGGGATAGAAATTGTACCGATTTATGGTTGAAAATTATAGTACCAGCATTAGGTTGATATACACCGGCTAAAATCTTTACCAGGGTTGACTTCCCAGCACCATTTTCACCAATAAGAGCATGTACTTCACCAGTTTTTATTTTAAAATCTACTCCATCAAGTGCTTTAACGCCGTAAAAATACTTTCTAATCCCCTTCATTTCAAGAATGCAGTTATCCATAAAGCAAAAATTCCTCTTTTGTATTAGGGTATTTATAAGTAAAGCGGGATATGATTAATCCCGCTTTACTAAATTTTTTTCTAATTCAAATAATATACCCTTAGTAAATAGCCGCAAATTTATCTATATTGTCTTTATCAAATATATATGGCTCGCTCATTACTGCTATATTATCTGGCCCTATCTTAATTTCTCCCATTCTACCCACTTTCATAACTTCACCCTCTTTACCCTGGAATTCACCTTGTAATAGCTTATAAGCAATGTAAGTGGAGGAATATCCCAAATCAATGGGGTTCCAGAGAGACATCTGTCTGCAGGTACCATTTTTAATATATTGCTTCATTTCGGAGGGTAAACCAAGACCGGTGAGTTCAATCTTCCCTGATTTTCCTGCATCTTCTAAAGCTTTCCCAGTTGCTGCAATACCCACAGTGGTGGGTGAAATAATCCCTCTTAAATCGGGATAAGATTTAAATAGTCCCATTGCTTCCCGGTAACTCTTATCAGAAAGATCATCACCATATACCACCGCTACTAGTTTCATATCTTTATAAGCAGGCTCCTTTAGCTCCTCTTTCATCCATTCAATCCATTTATTTTGATTAGTAGCCTGAGAAGTAGCACTCAAAATAGCAATCTCACCCTTGTAGCTAATTAAATTAGCTATCATTTTTACCTGACTTCTACCAATAAATTCACTGCCGGAGGGGTCTAATTGCAGAATTCGACCTTCTGGGGCAACTCCTGAATCAAAGGAAATTACTGTAATCCCGCTCTGCATTGCCCTTTTACAAATAGGGACCAGGGCATTTGGATCATTAGCAGAAATAACTATAGCATTGACTTTCTGGGCAATAAGTGAGTCAATAATTTCTATCTGACCTTCAGCGGTGGGCGTGGTGGGTCCTTGAAAGATAAGTTCAATACCACCCAGTTCTTTTGCTGCTTCTAAACCTCCATCTCTACAAGCTTCAAAAAAGGCATTCCCCAAGTTTTTAACCAGCATAGCAATTCGGGTAGTTCCTTCTGCCCCTGCAAAAGAAACTATAGATGAAATAAAAATTGCGAGTAAAATTACCGTTAGTATAAATTTTTGCTTTTTCATTTTATTTACCTCCTTTTTTTATTTTATATAAAATGAAAATCTTTTGATAATATCTTAACTAGTTTTAATCTTTTTGTCAAGAAATATTATCAAGATATTTTCTTTAATTGACTTTATTTTAATCATATACTATAATACTAACCAAATAAAACTTGATTAATAAAGTATAAATAAAATATATTAATATTTACTAAATAGGTGAGAATAGTATATGGGCAAAGCAGAACGACTGGAAAAAATTATGGATTTAATCCAAAATAGTAATTTTATCTCTCCGCTAGAGCTTGCTGAGAAAATGGATGTTTCTCTGGTTACCATCCGGAGAGATCTCAAGAAATTAGCAGAAGAGAGATCTATAATAAAAGAGTATAACACCATTAAAATAGCTCGGGATTACGATAAACGTTTTCATGAAAGACATAATACTAATCTTGAACAAAAAAGAATCATAGCAGAATTAGCCAAAAGATTGGTGCAGTCAGGAGATACGCTTTTTTTAGATACCAGTACAACCTGTTATGAGTTTGCCCGTACCTTGGCACTCTCCTCACAGAACCTGCATATCATAACTAATAATATATATATGGCAGTTGAATTAATGAGTATTTATAAAATAGACCTGGTTCTGCTTGGAGGGAACATAAGACACGGGTATTTC
>JBGPSO010000194.1:0-3567 GCA_041490145.1 Atribacterota bacterium | reverse complement strand
CTTTTCGTATTCTTCCAGAATAGGCTTCCATCTTTTTACGATGACTTGTTGACTAATTTTCATAATTAAGTACCTCCTTTGGTGGTATAATTATACCAAATAAGTTACTTAATTACTGAGCATTAACAACACATCCTATTTTTCTATGGTTTTCTTTTTTGTCATTGTGAGGAGCTTTGCAAGCCTGCCCCCCCATTTTCATGAGGGCAGGCTCTGTGAAAACAGGGGAAGCAATCTCAATCCCGAGATTGCCACGCTCCCTGCGGTCACTCGCAATGACATTTCTGCTTTTTTATTCTGTCCCCTGGCTCCTGTCTCCTGTCTCCTGGGGGTACGGTGCACCGTACCCCCGCAATCGTGTAATTATATTTTTCAGTTTATCGAATCATTGATTAAATAATTGTAATCTTTTAATACAGTGCTTATCATCATGAAAATTTTTTTAAGTTCCTTAAGATCATAATTATTTGGATATTTAAAATCTGCAGGTATCATTAGTTCATTGTTTTTATTAATTTTCAATTTCCATAGATAATCTTTTAACCTTAAGGTCATTAACTTATTATCAGAAGGACCTGTAATAACAAAGCCATTATTGGTACTGTTCTTAAAGTCCTCCCTAGTATAAAAAAGAGTCAGCTTGTCCTTATAGGGTAAACCATTGTAGGGGCAGAAGGTGCCACAGTTTCCACATTCATTGCACAATGCGTCAAGATGAAGAATCTGATAGGTATCATGAAAGCCCTCTTTCTCATCAATCTCAATCGTAACATTTGCCCGGTTTGGACATACATCTACACATTTGTTACAAATAATATTACACTCAAGACACCGCCCAGCCTCATTCTCAGCTATTACTCTATCATCTTCGGATATTTGAGCAGGGATGAGGCAACCCTTTTTATTATAAATATCTAAAACCTGACGTTTCCTATCCAAACCTAATATGAAATCCTTATTCATACCCTTCCAGTTTGGTATCTCTTTTCTGGCCATAGCCTCGGCTACCTTTCGCGCATCGGCAATAGATTCAACCACGGTTGAGGGACCACGAAGGGCATCACCACCTATAAAAACATTTTCAAGATTAGTTTCCAGGGTTTCTGGGTCTACATAAGGTCTACTGTCTGCCCCAAGTTTTAACCCCTCAGCGGTTAAAAATTTCGGGTCGGCGTATTCTCCAATAGCACTAATCACAACATCTACAGCTATCTCCTCAGTCTCCTCAGTGGGGACAATACTCCGGCGACCACTGGTATCAAGAGCGCCTAAAGTCATCCTGCGGCATTTTAAGATACCAGTTTTTGAAAATGATTCCGGCAATAAGAGGGGCTTAAAAATGACTCCCTCTTCAAGAGCTCGCTTATACTCTTCTCTATCTGCTGGCATTTCATCTTCAGTACGGCGGTAGATGATAAAAACCTTCTTAACGCCAGTTATCCTCAGGGTTGATCGTGCACTGTCCACGGCGGTATTTCCGCCCCCTATCACCGCTACACTCCGGCCAAGGTTAAGAGTTCCTAAATTTTTATTAAAAGACCTTAAAAAATCCAGGGCTTCATAAACATTATTATTATCCCCATCCCCGGATAACTGCAATCTCCTCGAAACTTCCGCGCCGATTCCTATAAAAATATATGTAAATCCTTCTTTATGCATATCATTAATAGAAAATTCTGCTGATACTCCAAATTTGAAATCCACCCCCAGTGCTTTGATACCAGAAATATCTTTCTTAACAGCAGCCCCAGGAATCCTAAAATAAGGCAGTGTATGGCTTATCACACCACCAGGAGAATCCTGCTTCTCAAATACAGTCACCCTGAATCCGCTTTTGGTTAGAAAGTAAGCTACAGCTAGCCCTGCTGGTCCTGCTCCGATAACCGCAACTTTCGTATCCAACCACTTAACCGCACTGCGGCTTTTAATAAGGTAGGCGACTTTTCCATGCTCAGCGGCAATCCTCTTCACCTCGCGAATATCGACCGGTTCTTCATAGTCAAGACGAGTGCAGTTGTACATACATTGATGAGTGCAAATATATCCGGTTATCTGGGGAAGAGGATTTTTCAAATAAATAAGTTCCAGAGCCCTATCATACTGTCCATCTCCTACCAGCCGAATGTACTCCGGAATATCCTGATGGATTGGACAGGAGAGAACACAGGGAGCTATATAGCAGTCGGTCAGGGGCAATTCCCGGTCAACGAAAACCTTCTTTGTACCTCTCCAATCTTTCCGGTAATAATTTTTTTGGAGGGTCTCTTCAGCTAACCGGTCGAGTTTTTCCACCTCGATAATATTAGGCTGTCTACTCTCTTCAAGTATTGATTCTAATTTTTGGGCCATTTCGGTCATTCTCAGATAACCACCTGGCTTTAACAGCTCAGTGACTACTGTAATGGGCTTAATTCCGGTTTCAAAGATCCGGAGGATATTCAACTGAGACGCCCCTCCTGAGTAGGACATAGGGAGAGTTCCTCCAAACTCACTCGACAAGCGGGAAGCCAGAGTAATGGTAATGGGAAAGAGAATACGTCCTGAGAGGTACATCTCCTCTCCTGGAAGGATACCCAGGGTGTTTACCGTCCCCAGGGTATTGGAGAGCTTAATACCAAAATTACGGCCGCAGTCAGTGGCTAATTTAGAAAGGTGTTTAATTATCCCTATGGCATCATCCCACTGCAGGTCATTAGTAAAGGTAGATTCCTTAAGGGTTATATAGTTAAATCCAAGGGTATCCAGTATTTTCCTGACCGGTTTGTAGCCGAGGAGAGTCGGATTCAACTTTACAAAGGTGTGGAACTTTTTTTTCTCCATAAGATATCTACTAATCGCTTCTATCTCTTCGGGGGGACATCCATGCATGGTAGAAAGAGTCACCGAACGAGTGATATGAGGTGAAATCATACTGGGAATATTTTGCAAGCTTTCCATTTTTCCTTTAATAGGTATAGCTTCCGGAAAGTTTGTTTCCCGAATAAAAGAATCTAATTCCTTTAGGTGACGCTTAAATACCGGATGCCCGGAGGCATCGGCTAAGTTATTAATAAACGAATCCATACCCGGTGTTTTGATTCCCTCTAGGTCATAACCAACACTCATATTAAAAATAAAAGATTGTTGAGCAGTAAAGCGCATATTAAAAACTGACTCTATAAAATAAAGCAGTATCCAGGCCTTGACATACTCATCATATGCCTGTTCCAGAGAAAGTTCGGTAGACCATTCGGTATTGTAACCCTCATCTCGCGCATCGATACAGGGCTTCTCAAATTGCAGACGGTCAAGTTTTTGTACCGTCTTCAGCTCAAAAAAACGTCCCCCGACCAAATAGGCAGTAATAATATTTTGAGCTAACTGGGTATGAGGTCCTGCTGCAGGTCCGATAGGGGTATCGCATTTTTCATCAAATATCTGAATACTTTTTCGGTTTTCTTTTCTAAAAAATTGAGATTCCGGTATCCCAAAAATTGTTTGGTGTGATCGATATTCCTCAATTATCCAGTGAAGTAGCTGCTTAAATGGAAGTGGCCGCATAATATCACCCATTATTTTCTCCTCCTT
>JBGPSO010000193.1:0-3580 GCA_041490145.1 Atribacterota bacterium | reverse complement strand
AATAAGCCCAATCAACATCTCTATTTAATATAGTTGCTATTTCTTTCCCACTTCTGGACAGTGCTCCTACAATTATTTTTTTAACTTCGATATTATATTTTTTAAACAGAGGTTCCAGAGTTTTTATTCTATAGCCTTTGTGTAAATAATCATCGATAAGGATTACCGGCTTATCAAATGAATGAATCATCTTAACCTGATTTTCCAGACTCATATAGTTAGGGAAGGCGTCGATTTTAAAACTTTTCATATTGGGGGCAAATATTTTTTCAGTATGGAGAGATTTCGTTACCGTATTAGGAACCACCATTTTATGTAGTATCTTTCCAAAGGGTACACACATTGACTTACCAAGAATTCGAGAAGTTAAAGGAGTGGTCGGAACATTATTTAGCTTACAGATTTTTTTTACAATAGTCTGATTGATTAAATTTATATTAAATGGTAGAACAATATTCCCGGGATAAAAGGTAGTTAATGATTTTAGTAATTTCTTCCGTGAGATAATAACTGATTTCTTAATATTTAGATTTTGCCCGAAAGGTTCTTTTATAATAGTCTCTGTATCCAGATTGATTATACAAGGTTTGCTCATATTCACTACAAATACCGGATTATCTTTCTCACTAAAGGGTAAACGATAAAATCCCATAAGTTCTAAGTTCTCGTTTAAAGAAGTTGAAGGATAATTATTTAATATATTCCTGAAAATTGCATAATTGTAGTCTTTCTCTAGGCAAAAAGAAAGGGTTTCGGCAAGGATAACCTGCTCAAGATTTTCAAGTTCTGATCTATTCTCTGAATCAGTTATGGTAAAAATACCATTAATAACTATGGTATGACCAAATGTATTTTCTCGGATATATTCCGATATCCAGTTATTACTAAATTCCTGGAAAAGAATACTTGAACGAACCCAATGAAAAGCTGAAAAACCTAATATCATTCCATTATGATCAACATCACGTAAAAGCAAAATCCTCGGATTCAATTTATGGGTAAATTCATTGAACTTTTTATATATATCGTTCTGATTGTATTGAGTAAATATCTTCTGGCCAAGTTTTTCTATTAAATCTGCGGTAATACTTTCACCTTCAATTATCTGCACCTCGATAGAGATAGTCTGAATCACCCTTTTATATTGAGGTTCTCTCTGATATAAACTATTTTCGTAAATATATTTCTGGGCTAAAGGATCAATAAGTTTAAAAATGTCTCGATTTTCATCGATATTGGTTCTTATTTGACTTGAACTTATCTCTTCATAGTGAGGAGTGAGATTAAGCTGTATAATCTCTTTTTCCATTTTTTCAATAGACTTTTGAAATATTTTTTCTTCTTTATGGTTAGCAGAAGGTAAGGTCCTTCTATCGAAAACAATATGAGGAAAAGTATGTACAGAATTTTCTGTTCTATTCTTCTGATAAGCTGAAGCATTTAATATGACATCAGTGCCCACTACAATATAAACCTCAGAAAGGGGAAAATTTTCCCTTAAAATCTTTAAGTCGTTGGGATTAGCAATATTAATAGGTAAATCTTCAGGGAATAAGTAGACATTAAGTTCATCGGCAATAGAAATATTTATTATATTCTTTCTAAAGAGATGGGGTTGAGTCCTTTTAGACCAAGAAAACTCATCAACGGCTAAATATATTTCAAAACCAAGGGCTTCTATTGCTTTTACTATCTCTTTATGGCTTAGAGAAAACGGGTCAAAAGCCCCGGGGAAGAAGGCTATTCTAACAGGAGCTTTAAGGTTTATACTACCTTTACAGAAATTATAATCAGAGATAAATTTATAGATATAATTAAGTCCAGTACAATTTATTAAAAACATCAAGTTTTCTCTATTTACGGGAGTCAATAGAGTAAGAATTTTTTTAGCAATAAGTTGAAATATATGGTTCTTTTCTTCTAAACTGAGATGTTTTGAACCAAATATTTCCTTACCAATAACTCTAAAGGCAGCTTGTTTGACTTGTAAATTATAATGCACCAAGCCGTTTAGAAGAATACCAATTATTTTACAAAGTCTATTTTCGTAAGATTTTTCTTTTTCTGAAAATCTTTTACGGTATTGGGGATAATTAGCAATAGTTATACCAATGGTTCTAAGCAATAATGAGCTTAATTTAGGGTCTGATTGTTTGATCTTTTCTATTAAATCATCAGTAAGTTCCTCTAATTCATTAGGTGGAAGATATAGTATTAGCTGACCTAAATAATAAGGAATATATTTAGTAAATTGATAGTCTTCCATCTCTAAAGCCCGTAATAGTTCAATAGCAATATCATTTCGTTGCTCAAATGATAAACAGGGCATTAAATTTACTAAGGTCTTCCCAGCTAAATTTCTAATATCTTCAATTCCACTAACTTTCAAGATGTTACAAAAATGTAAAGCAGTATAAATTTCCTCTTGTTTAGTATTTAAAGTATGTTCTGATAAAAGTTCTATCTGAATCTTTTTAATTATCCAACTAGTTGAAGTTTTAAGATTACTTAAAAATATATACTGAATCTTTTCCATATCTCTTCGATAAAATTCAGTATACTTTTCTACCATAGTTTTATTCAAACCTAATAATTTAACTATCTTTATATTTAAATAATTTTCAGCGGGAAGTACAGAAGAAGATATATTATGACTAAATATTTTCCTTAAGTTACTTATGAATTTAGATTTTTTATCAAGCTGAGATATTAAATTATTTACCACTTCCAAAGCAGTAAGTCTAAGATTATGGTCTTTTTTCTTTAACATTTTTAAAATATAATCAAATAATACCTTTAAAGATTCTTCATCTGAGGATATAGGCATATACTGGGCGGTTTTTATTAAAGATAATTGAATATCTTCATTGAGATATAAGTCTTTTTTATAATGTTTTAAAATAATTTTTCGATAATTGTTTATCTGATTTTTACGACAATTAGAAAAGAAAGATAAAATCATATTATCAGTGCTATTAATAATTCGAGCTTGATGAAGAGTAAGTTTTTTATGATCTGGTTGTAAAAAATATTTTAAATATCTATCCAACAAATTAAAGCTGGTAATAGCTGGGGGCTTAAGGCTAACTTTATGAGGAATTTCTTTGCGGTAATCTTCGTCAAAAGTGGCAATTAATATACCAATAAGTTTTGAACTTCTTCTTCTTATTTCATCTTCCGGATGGGTTAATTGTTCGTATAAATACTTCAAAGTAATCATCTTCTGTTTTTGAGTTAAGTAAGTTGAATATTCTTCAAATATTTGTAAATATTCTCGTAGATTATTCCAGTTTTTTTCGCTTCGGGCTAATTCTAATAGAGAATTAAGAGAAGATTCATCTCGGAGTTCATACATTAAATTTATATTGTGTTCTATGGAAAGAAATTTTATGCTTTGAATAACTTCCTGATTATGCAGCAGAGAATAATATGGTTTTTTATCTTTTTTACCAGGATATATTTTCTTATTTTCTAAACTTACCTTTACTCCTAGATTTATTATATAATCTTCAAAATCTTTTAATTTTGCATATACCCGATAATATCTTTTTCTTTTTTCCTCATTGACATTGTCCAGTTT
>JBGPSO010000192.1:0-3582 GCA_041490145.1 Atribacterota bacterium | reverse complement strand
CACGCCGTTTCTCACTACTGGTTTTACACCCTTACCCGGCTTTACTGTGTCCGCGTGAGCGGCAAGCATTAGCGGTTCTGAAGCCGGAGAGTTCTTCGGGGGTATTTTGCAAATGAGGTTGCCGTAGCTGTCAACCTGGCATCGCCCGTTGAATTCCTGTTGAAGTTTAGTTTTTAAAAACTCAATGAATTCCTTTTCTTCACCGGATTCGCTTGAGATGCTTACCATCTCACACAAATTTTTAACCATTCTCTCGCTCATATTTGTTTCCTCCACTAACATTCTCGAAGAGAGTGACCCTTTATTAAGGGTCACCCTCTTCCTTCTTAATTTAAACTTTCCCTAATTTTTCTGCTAATTTTTTAAGTTCTAGGTCTAAGAGTTGCCCCTTGTCCATAATCTGGACGCCATCCAACCATACGGAGGAATTCAAGCAAATGCCATCGGTGTGTGAGGGTCCAGAAATCCCACCAGGAACGAGTATGGCCCCAACATTGCCAAGCCCCCATTCGGTCCCACCCCAGACTCTTTCATCCTCTAGGATGTCTCCTGTCAGTCTTGCCCCAGGGTTGAAACCATAACACACATGGGCCAGCTTGAGCATCTGTGGGTGGTTGAAGCTCTTAAGCCACTTCTCATACTCTGTGGCTTCTTTTCCTCCCTCAATCTTCACAATTTCTCCCTTTTTGATTATTAAACGAACTGGCTCTTTCAAAATGCCAACAATAGGGGGAACGAGGGAACCGTCAAAAACGATTGTTCCATTAATGGACTCGAAATTTGGAGACCAGCCGATCTGTCCGGCCATCATGTGGGATCCTGGAGTGTCAGCATAACCAAGCTCCATAATTGGCTTGCGACCAGGTTCATTATTGAACTCCACGTTTGTGCCAGCTGGAGTGGTAATCCGCATATGTTTGGCGGATAAGGTTTTTTTGGTAACCAGCATCATAAATTTTTCCAGATTTGGGTAGTCTACCCTTCCAATGTTGCGGACCATCATGTCTACATTCATTCCTACCAAGCACAAATGACGGAGCTTTTTGTTCCCTTTCATTGCGATGTCATAAGGAGTAGAATAAAGCAACCACTTGTTGTTAAACTCCACCCAAGCATCGGCCTTTAAAAGAGCGGCGGTGAGAGATTCTAAGGGAAGCATGGGATCTGCTGCTTTTCCCACGCCCAATGGTGAAGCTGTGTAAATAACCATGGGTTTAGCATCACATGCAAAAGCGGCTGTAGCTGTAGCGTCGATAACCCTCTTCTCGCATTCCGTGTCCGCAGTAATGACAAATGTTTCTCCTGGTTTCAATTTGAAGAGATCTTCACAAAGAATTTTAGCTGCCTTTCCTAATTCATACTCATAATAATAAGACATTTTGTACCTCCTTTAGTACTTTAAATTTTATAATCCTTGCCGATCAGGCAAGACTTCTTCTTTTCAGAATAATTTTCTACTCTTCCCTCCTTTCTTCAAATTCTTACATTCTTCCATATGCACCATCTCCATCAATTTGAAAGATTGAAAAGACACCCTTGACACTATTCAAAATCATTCCAAAAATTTTTCTAATATTATTCCACTTCTCAAAAATCATACCATCCATAAAATTCTTTATTGTCTTATAATTAAAACTAGTACCATCAAGAAGTAATTTCTAAAAGTATAGAATTTTCCACGCGCGCTAAATGTCGAATTAAAGTAGTAGCAACTAAATCTTCCTCATTTTTTTCTATGGCTTCTATTATATATAGATGATCTTTTATGGATTCTTTAAAAGAATAATTTTTTATAAACAAATTTATAAACCAGTTCGTGTGATCTTCAAAATTATCCAAGATCTCTATAAGTTTTTTATTTCTACATTCTTCGTTTAATAATTTATGAAAAACTTTATCTAGAAGAAAAAAAATACTCTTATTTTCTTTATTTTCTGGCTTAGAAATGAGTTTTATAAAATCTTTTTTAATCTCTTTTAACTTAGACCTTGAGATTCTAGACAAGGATTCTTTGGCTGCAAACGGTTCAAGTAATTCCCTAATTTTAGATATGTCTTTTACTTCTTGAGCAGTAATATTAGAAACCATGGTCCCTCTGCGCGGAATAATAGTAACAAAACCTTCTTTTTCTAGTCTGTTCAAGGCTTCACGGATAGTGCCTCGACTTATATGCATACTTTCAGAAAGTTTCTCTTCGGTTAAAAATAATCCGGGTTTAAGATTTCCTCCTATAATCTCTAATTTTATAACTTGGTAAGCTTTATCTTTAAGAGATAAGATTTTTTCAAAATTTTTAAAATATTTTATCAAGACCCTAAATTACCTTTCTTGTAATCTTTGAATTTATTATATCTAATTAATTACTAATATGTCAACAATTTGTTGACATATTGCTTTAAGTTTCTTATTTAAAAAAACCTTCCCACGCTCATTATCTGTCTTTATAGCGGGTACGGGCATAGAGGATATCGCCAAAACGGGTAAGGAAGTATTTTTTTCTTTTACCGGTGTTTTTTAGTTTCCCTCTTTCTCTTTTATCTCGTAAGTACTTATCTAGATCGGTAATAGCTTTTTCAAATACTCTACGAGCTATATGCTGGGATATTTCAAAGATCATATTCTCTATAGTATCAAAGGTTAGGCCTTTAATAGGTATTTTAACCTTGATCTCTGGAAAGATTATGGTTATAGTATCAGTTATCCATGGGTGTAGCTTACCTCCTTTGTTAAAAAGGTTTTTTGTTTATTTAGGTAAGTCTACACCTTTTTTTCTATTTAATTCAACATTTCCTTAAATCATTCTACTACCCCACTAAATTTTACACTAACGTTTTAGCTTAATAATCGAATTAAAATTTAATAGACTACGACATTAAAAAATTATTGCTTTTATAAATTCTTCCTGAAAATCGGAGCGAGAAGATAATTCCACATATTTAACTTTTTTAGATATTTCTTCGCCTACTTTTCTCATCTTATTAGAGCATAAAGTTATCTCTGCTCCTCTTCCCGCTGCATTGCCAACTGATTCTATTTTCTTTAATGGTAAATTAGGGAGTAATCCTATTCTTACTGCACTTTTTTTATCAATAAAATTACCAAATGCTCCAGCTAAGAATATTTCTTGAATATCTTCTAGGGGAATATTTACTTCTTTTAAAAGTATTTTTATACCCGCAAATATTGCAGCCTTTGCTAATTGAACTTCTCTAATGTCTCCCTGGGTAAGATAAATGGGTTTCCCGTTTTCTGTTTCCTTACCTTTTACTAAAAGAAATTTATTACCTTTTTGTCCTTTAATAATTCTTTTTCTAATCTCTTCGCTCAGTTCGGAATTACCTTCTTCTCTATCTATAAGCTTGCCACTCTTATTTATCAGTCCTAATTTGAGTAATTCAGCAATTAAGTCAATTAATCCCGAACCGCAAATACCTCTAACTTTACCATCTTCTATTACCTTATAAGTAATAAACTTATTATCTATTTTAACTTTATCTATGGCCCCTTCCGCGGCTCTCATTCCTGAACTAATGCGAGACCCTTCAAAAGCCGGTCCCGCAGCCGCTGAACAAGCCCATAATT
>JBGPSO010000191.1:0-3605 GCA_041490145.1 Atribacterota bacterium | reverse complement strand
CTGGTAGGGGCAGGAGGGAAAAGCACTTTCTTTAACCGATTAGCTCAGGAATTAAGTAAACAGAAAAAAAAGATTATTTTGACTACTACTACCCATATGTTTACCTGGCAATTAACTCCTTTTATAAAAAAGGGAAACCTAATCGAAGCCGATGATGAAAAAGTTATGGAAGAGAAGATTAAAAAATGCTTTTATCAGCATAAAAACAGAGCAATAGTACTTATTCATTATCGTATAAAAGAAAAAGAAGAAGAAAAAATTTCCGGTCCTTCACCTTTTTATTTAGATAAATGGTGGAAAGAGAAATTAGCAGATTATTTCTTAGTAGAAGCCGATGGGG
Organism: Atribacterota bacterium; assembly: GCA_041490145.1. Classification (GTDB taxonomy): domain Bacteria; phylum Atribacterota; class Phoenicimicrobiia; order Phoenicimicrobiales; family Phoenicimicrobiaceae; genus Infernicultor. The sequence continues at coordinate 3,265 of JBGPSO010000191.1, read as the reverse complement.
CAGCTGGGAGGCCGGTAAAGGCGCCCGCTTCTGATGAGCCGGTAATTCCTTCTTCGACTACAGATTTAGTTGGAATGATTGGTATAGATGTTCTGGGTCTTTCTTTGCAGGAAGAAAATGTTTTTCGTTCTAAAGTATTCTCCCAGCTAACCGGATTAAAATTAGGAGAAAAGATTGGAATAGAGGCCTTATCCCTTTTAATTTGCCATCCCGAAGGTTTGTTTAAAGGAGCTCCTCAAGATTGCCGCTGCCATCTTTTTATTAATAAAGTAGAAGATTCTAAAGACCAAAAAATGGCTGAAGAATTGACTTTTCAAGTTTTAAAGACCTGTCACCAGAGAATTAGTGATATAATTATAGGAGCTGCAGGCCAGAAGGAAGTGGTGATTGAGTTAATAAAAGAGGAGAAAGCATTATGATTTGTGGAATCATTTTAGCAGCAGGGGAAGGTAAAAGGATGGGAAAAGTAAAATTAACCCTTCCTCTGGGTGATAAGCAGCTGATAGAATGGGTATTACAAGCAGTAAAGTTAGCTCCTTTAGATAAATATTTTTTGGTGGTCCGCCCGGAAGATAAAGAGATGATCAAGATAGGTGAGAGCTGGGGAGCTGAAATTGTGCTTAATCCTGAATACAGGTCTGGAATGAGCAGTTCTATAAGAAAAGCACTTTATCAGATTTCTTCTGAGCTGGTAGAGGGAATTTTTATTCTTTTAGGTGATCAACCCTTAATTAATCCCTCTTTATTATATAAGATGCTTAGAGCTTTTACTCCGGGTAAAAAAGAGATGATAGTTCCTTTTTATAAAGATAGACAAGGGAACCCTGTGTTTTTTGATGGTTATTGGAAAGATGAGTTGATGAAACTTTCCGGTGACGTGGGAGGTAGAGTTTTAATTAAAGCTCATCCTGAGAGAATAAAAAGGTTTAAAATATCAGACGAATCCATATTATTGGATATTGACCGGGAAGAAGATTACGAGAAAATAAAAAGTATTTTTAATTCTCTTCATAAAATGGGAAGGATTTAAAGTGAAGTGAATAATATATTAGTAGTTATTCGAGGCGGAGGAGATTTAGCTACTGGAGTAGCCGTAAGACTTTTTTGTGCTGGATTCAAAATTGTAATTTTAGAGATAGAGCGCCCTACAGTTATTCGCTTGCCGGTTTCTTTTGCCCGAACTGTCTATGAAGGTAAGATTGTTGTTGAGGACATAGAAGCTGTTTTGACTTCTTTCTGGGAAAAGACGGAAGATATTATTAAAGAGGGGAAGATTCCGGTTTTGGTAGATCCTCAGGGGAATTGCATTGAAAAACTGGCTCCAGTTGTTTTAGTAGATGCTATTTTGGCTAAACGAAATTTAGGGACAAAAATAGACCAAGCACCTTTGGTCATTGGATTAGGTCCGGGATTTACTGCCGGGGAAGATGTTGATGTAGTAATAGAAACTGAGCGAGGACATAACTTAGGCCGAGTTCTCTATCAGGGACAGGCAGCGCCAGATACAGGTATACCTGGAGAAGTAGGAGGAGAATCGAAGAGAAGACTGTTACGAGCTCCGACAGATGGTAAAATTAAGCCGTTACATAAAATAGGTGATCTGGTTAAGGAAGGAGAGGTAATTGCAGAGGTGGAGGGAATTCCTCTGAAAGCAGAAATATCTGGTGTCCTACGAGGATTAATTTATCCCCAAAGTTGGGTTACCAGAGGGATGAAAATAGGAGATATTGACCCCCGAGGGATAAGAGAATACTGTTTTACGGTTTCCGATAAAGCTCGTTCCTTAGGGGGAGCAGTTTTAGAGGCAATCTGTACTTATTTGAATAAAAGATAATAAAAATTTTTTTACATTCCGTTATATTTATGTTAGGATAACGATTAGATTATAAGATGAAATTTTATTAAGGGAGAGGAGAGAGATGACTGAAATTTTAAGAGAAGCTTTAAAGAGAGTAAATAGCGGGGAAACCATTGCTTTGGTTACCGTAATAGAGACCAAGGGGTCAACACCAAGGGAAGTAGGTGCAAAGATGTTAGTGAATAAGGATGGTTTAATGGGTGGTACTATAGGAGGTGGGATAACCGAAGCCAGAGTAATTGAAGAGGCACAACAGGCCCTAAGGGAGGGAAAGGAACGGTTATTAACTTATCATTTAACCAAAGAAGAGGCTGCCTTGGATGAAGGGGCTATTTGTGGTGGGGAGATGAAAATATTTATAGATATCCTTCAACCAAAAGAAGAAGTATTAATTTTTGGGGCAGGCCATATTGCGGTTTATGTTTCTAAATTAATGAAAATGATCGGGTTTAAGGTGACTATTATCGACGACCGAAAAGAGTTTGCTAATCAAGAAAGATTTCCTGAAGCAGATGAAATAATAGCAGAAGACATAGAAAAAGCCTTAACTCATCTGAAGATAACTCCTTTCACCTATATCATTATAGTGACCAGAGGGCATTTAAAAGATAAAGAAGTTTTAGCTTCGGTTATCAGGTCAAGTGCTACCTATATAGGGATGATTGGTAGTCGTAAGAAAAATGCAACTGTCTTTCAACATTTAGAAGAACAGGGAATATCAGCACAAGAACTTAAAAAAGTTTATGCCCCCATTGGGATGGATATCGGAGCTCAAACTCCCGAAGAAATCGCAGTCAGCATCATTGCCCAGATTATTCAGGTGAGAAGAGGGAAGAAAGGAATTATTTAATAATATGTGGAAACAATTTTTCATTTCCAGAAAATTTATTATCTTTACTGGTATATTTATTGGAATATCAGCGACAGTTTTGCAAAAATTAGGAAATCCAGCCAATATGGGGATCTGTGTGGCCTGTATGGAGCGAGATATTGCCGGTGCTTTAGGTTTACATCGAGCAGCGGTGGTTCAATATATCCGTCCCGAAATTATTGGTCTTGTCTTTGGCTCCTTGATAGCCGCCTTAATCTTTAAAGAGTTTAAAGCTCGTAGTGGTTCGGCCCCACTCCTGCGATTTGTCTTAGGGTTTTTAGCGATGATCGGAGCCTTAGTCTTTTTAGGTTGTCCCTGGCGAGCTTTACTCCGGTTAGCCGGGGGTGATGGGAATGCCCTTTTTGGTTTAGCAGGACTAATCACCGGCATTTGGATAGGGATATTTTTTATTAAATCAGGTTATAATTTAGGTCGTAATCAAAGGACTTATCCTTTAGTTGGTTGGATTATGCCCCTTATAATGATGGGGCTTTTTCTTTTACTTCTTTTTCGACCACAATTACCTTCCGGAGCAG
>JBGPSO010000190.1:0-3639 GCA_041490145.1 Atribacterota bacterium | reverse complement strand
TAACTCTTGATCCGATTGGAGGAACCTATGCTTCAGGTACTTCTGTCAAGCTTACTGCTGTAGCAGACGCTGGCTGGGTCTTCAAAGACTGGAGTGGTAATCTATCAGGTACTACCAGTCCTAAAAACATAACTATGAATAGCAATAAGTCAGTTACTGCTAATTTTGAGACATGTGCGTTGACTATCGTAGCAGGAAGCGGCAAGGTAACTATAACATCCAACTATGGAGATGTTGTGACAGGTAACACTGTTGCGACCTTTACCAGTGGTGGGACCACTTGGGGAAATCTTGGTAATAAATTACAAGCAAGAGTAACAACTACCTTCCCCACTCATATGACAAGACTGGTTCTTACACCAACCGCAACAACCAATGTAGTAACTATCACTGGTCGAGAACAAACGGGGGAAAACATTTCTCCGACAACTCTTACAGTTGAAGTACGCGATAAGATCGATAATACAATAACCAAATCATTTACTGTAGATGTGTCAGGAAATGTATCCGGGACCACGCTGATAATAGGGACAATTACAGTGCTGCCGTAGATATCCAACCAGTTATGGGGCTGACCTAAAAGGTCGGCTCCATATTTTTTTTGGTTTTTGTTTTTGGGGTCAGGTCTTCACATTTAACATATCTGAGAGTATTATTTTTTATTAATAATAGAGTCAATCATTTTTAACCAATATTACTTACGTAATATTCAAAAATATTTTACTGAGTTAATAGAGATTAGTGATTTCTATTTGAATTTATCCTATTTTTTAACTTTTTCTATATACTCAGGGAGAACGATTTTTTTGGCAAATCGGATAGCTTTTTTTTCAGTAGAGAAAGTTCTGTCTGCTACTTTTATTGGTGAGGGCAAAGTATTTCCTTTATAAGTATTATGTCCGTACTCTACAATATATTTATCTTGATGAGGAGCTATTTTACAATAATCGTATTTTATTTTCATATTTTTACCTCCTATTTAATAAAAATAAGATTGAATTTAAAATTTATTTTATTTCTGTATTAAAATTTTTGTGCTTTGATTATTTAAGAATTATTTATATCGCTAATGAGTTCAGCATTTTTTGTACTAATTTCTTCAGTTGAAATTACAATTACCTTGCATTTATCAGGACTACTATTGAGATTGAGACTTAAAAAATCAGCATAAGATATTCTATAATCTTTCCCGGCGGTTGGATCGTTAGTGATTATTTCCTGGGTCTCATCATCGTAACCAATGATTACTCGAGCATGAGTTTTAAGGATAGTCAGACTATAATTTTGTATAGCAATTAACGGAGTCTCACTATTCAATAAAACCTTTATTTCCTCAATGGTTTTATTTTGATATTTTGCTTCCAATCCCATATTTTTAGCGTAGCTGATAAATTTAAATACTGAGCTGGTACCGTATTCGTCGATGACTTTACTGGCAATCTGGCTCTGGGAAATGTTCATCCCAAAATATTTAAAGGTCATCGCACCGGAAGCAGGAAGGCACCAGTTTGGTCCGGCATATTTTTCATAAGGGACATCTAAATAAACAGAAGCTATTTCTTCGACCTTATTTAGATCTTCTTCTAAATTAGGTGGTAGTTCAGGGGTGACAATACCACTACAAGAAGTTAGAAAAAGAGAAGTAGCTAAGATCAGAATTAAGGTGATGGTGATTTTACCCATTGCTTTCATATTATTTTCCTCCCTTTCCCCTGTTGTTTTTTAACAGAGTCTTAATTTTTTTATAGTTTTAAGTGGTGAAGGCATTTTTATCAAAGCATGGGCTTTTTCAAACAAAAAAAAGTCGGCAGCCTGGCTGTCTTAGCACTTTATATGCCTTAGACCCATTGCTTTGCGTCCTATCCTTTCGGGTAGTTTGCCTTTATCAACTTCTTGAAATTTTTATTCTATTTTCAAACAAAAAAAAGTCGGCAGCTCAGCTATCTTAACTAAATTAATAGTCTTAGACCTGTGGCTTTGCGTCTCAACCTTTCGGTTAATTTGCCTTTATCAACTTTGATGATAATTTATTCTCTTTTCAAATTTCCCTTTTCTACTTATTATATTCCCTAAAAAAAGAAATTTCAGACATCAATTTGTAAATATTTTATATTTTTTATATTTTTTTCTTCTTACTGCCTTATTAAAATTTGCACCAATTTATAAAATTATAATATAGTATCGAGTATATAGTATCGAGTATCGAGTTAAGAAAAGAAAAGAGAAGAAAAAAAATATGTTAATTTCTTTGTTTATAATCTTTTAAAACACTTAGAACATATTCGAGGTCATAAGGAGTATGGTCAGCATTAATCTGGAATCTGATTTCTTCATCGCCTTTAGGAACTACCGGGTAATTAAGACCTGTCGCCAATATACCATTTTTAATAAGATGTTTTACTAACTCAGTAGTCTTTTTAGTGTCCCTCACCATTAAAGGAACAATAGGATGGTCACTTTCAATAATTTCATATCCCAAGTCAAGGAGACCTTTTTCGAATTTTTTAGTCATTTGATAAAGATGAAGTAAAATTTCTTTTCCTTTTTCACTATCCAGTATTTCCAGGGATTTTAGAGCAGCGCTTGCCTCGGCAGGGGAGATGGGGTTGGAATAGATATACATTGGTGCAGTTTCTCTTAAATAGGTGATAATAGTCTGAGTGGAAGTGACATAGCCGCCATTTACACCAAATGCTTTGCCCAGAGTTCCTACCAAAATATCTACTCCCTTTGCCTTAGTATATTCTTCAGTTCCACGCCCAGTCTTTCCATAGGCACCAATACCATGAGAATCATCTGCAATTACCATAATATTTTCCGGAAATTTTTGGTCGTATTTTTGGGAAAGGTGGGAAATAATATCCAGAGGGGCATGATCACCTCTCATACTGAATATACCATCAGTAGCAATAATTAATCTTTTTGCTTGACCCACAGATTCTTTTATTCTATCTTCGAGTTCATTCATATTAAGATGGGGGTAGATTTTTTTGTCTTTTGGTCTAGCCAGTCTAAGGGCATTGATGATGCAGTTATGGTTTAGTTCATCACTTATTACTATAGTGTCAGAAGTGATAAGGGGAGTTAGGATGCCTACCACAGTTGAATAAGCTGAACTGAATAACATAGCATCATCTCTTTGGTGAAAGGAGGCTAATTTCTTTTCGAGTTCTCGATGAGGTTGAAATGTTCCACTGATAAAACGGACCGCTCCCGGTCCAACTCCGTATTCTTTGGTTGCTCTTTCCTCTGCTTCAATAATTTCCTCTCTTAAGGACATTCCTAAATAAGAGTTAGAATTCATTCTGATAAATTCCTGCTCTCCTTTTCCTTTTAAAAAATATCTGGGACCTTTTTCTCCTTGGGCTTTTTTGACTTTAGTTATAATATATTCTTTACCTTTTAATCGCCCTTCATTTTCTAATTCGGTTAAGGTTTGAGAAAGAACTTTTTCTATATTATTTACGCTCATTATTTAATCATCCTTATTAATTAATCTACCAATCTACCAATTAAGCAGTTGACCGATTTACCGATCTACCAATTGACCAATTATATTAGTATAAGTGAATAGTTGTTAGTATATTGTCATTGTGAGCTCTGATTTATCAGAGCGTGGCAATCTCTTTATTCGACCCG
>JBGPSO010000189.1:0-3642 GCA_041490145.1 Atribacterota bacterium | reverse complement strand
TTTTCGGTTCCTAAAGATTATAAAGAAGCATCTTATGCTTTAGGAGCAACTAAATGGGAGACTATCGCACAGGTTACGATGCCAGCAGCTTTTTCAGGAATTAGTACCGCTGTTTTATTAGGTATGGGTAGAGTGATTGGAGAGACGATGACGGTATTAATGGTAGCCGGCGGAGCAGCAATTATCCCTCATTCTTTTCTGCAACCGGTAAGAACCATAACTGCTACCATCGCTTTAGAAATGGGAGAAACCGTGGTAGGAAGCAATCATTATTTCGCTTTGTTTGCTATTGCCTGCGTACTTTTTATGATCAGTTTAACTCTTAACCTTTCTGCTGATTATTTCTTAAATAAATTCAGGAGAATTTCCCGATGAATAAAAGAAAACTTAAAGAAAAATTAGCCTATTTATCTCTTTTATTAATGGTATTAATAATTTTATTTTCTATTGGTATGATGTTCTATCTTATTATTTCCCGAGGAATAGGAATAATTAATTGGGAATTTTTAACCCAGATGCCCAGAAAAGCCATGACTGCCGGGGGTATTTTTCCGGCAATCTTAGGAACTTTCTATTTAACTATCGGTACCATCTGTTTTGCCCTACCCTTGGGAATCTCTGCGGCTATCTATCTAACTGAATATGCTACTCAAAATAGATTGATCAGAATTGTTCGAGTTAGTATAAATAATTTGGCCGGAGTTCCTTCGGTAGTTTTCGGACTTTTTGGTTTGGCGATCTTTGTAAAATTTCTACACTTTGGGGTTTCTATCCTTTCGGGAAGTTTGACTTTAGGGGTGCTAATTCTTCCTATTATAATTCAAACTAGTGAAGAAGCTTTATCGGCAGTACCGAAATCTTTCCGGGAAGCATCTTTAGCCTTAGGAGCTACTAAGTGGCAGACTATTCAAAAAATTGTCCTTCCTAATTCATTTTCTGGAATTTTAACCGGTTCAATTATTTCCATTGGGCGAGCAACCGGGGAAACTGCCCCTATTCTCTTTACCGCAGTAACTTTCTACACTATGCGGCTTCCTAATTCAATTTTTAGTGAAGTTATGGCTCTACCTTATCATATTTATGCCCTAATGACTGAAGGGACTCACCCTGAATCTCAAGTTCCTATTGCCTATGGAACAGCTTTGGTTTTAGTAGTTTTAGTTTTAGGGTTAAATTTAATTGCCATTATTTGGCGTAATCGATTCAGAAGGAGTAAAAAATGGTAGATGATATTTTACAAGATAAAAATGATATAAAGATGCAGATTAAAAATCTAAATTTCTATTATGGGACACACCAGGTATTAAAAAATATAAATCTGGATATAAAGAGTAATACTATAACAGCTATAATAGGACCTTCGGGATGCGGTAAATCCACTTTGATCAGAAGTCTTAATCGAATGAATGATATCATTACCGGAATAAAAATAGAAGGAGATATTCTACTTGACCATAAAAATATCTATGATGAAGATATAGATGTAGTAGAAATCAGGAGAAAAATAGGAATGGTCTTTCAAAGACCCAATCCTTTTCCCAAGTCAATTTTTGAAAATATTGCTTATGGATTAAAAATTAATAACTTAACCAGCGATAAACGAGAGTTAAAGAAACAAGTAGAAACAAGTTTACAAAATGCTGCCTTATGGGAAGAAGTAAAGGACCGCCTGAATACCTCCGCTTTGGATTTATCTGGCGGCCAGCAACAACGTCTATGCATCGCCAGAGCTTTGGCAGTTCAACCAAAAGTAATCCTTTTCGATGAACCTTGCTCTTCTTTAGATCCTATTGCTACTTCTAAGATTGAAGAATTAATTCAAAAATTAAAAGAAAAATATACTATAGTTATAGTAACTCATAATATGCAGCAGGCGGCAAGAGTCTCAGAATATACTGCCTTTTTAATGTCTGGTGAACTAATTGAATTCGATATAACTGAAAAGATATTTACCAATCCTAGTCAAAAAATTACTGAAGATTATATTACCGGAAGATTTGGATAGAAAAATTATAATAAGGAGAAACAAAAAATGGAAAGACAATTAGATTACGAATTAAATTTTTTAAAAGAAAGGCTACTAAAAATGGCTTCTTTGACTGAAGAATCTATTGCTAAATCTATAAAGTCTTTAGTAAAAAGAGAGTCTACTTTTGCCCAGGAAGTAATTGAAGAAGATACCAAAATTGACCTTCTTGAAGTGGAGATTAACAATCTAGCCCTCAAACTATTAGCCTTAAAGCAACCGATGGCTTGTGATTTGAGATTTATCACCTCTGCTATGAAAATTGCTAGCCATTTAGAGAGAATAGGTGATCAAGCGGTAAATATTGCCGAAAGATCCTTAGAACTAATCACCCAACCACTGCTTAAACCTCTAATCGATATACCCCGAATGGCAGAATTAGCCCAAGAGATGGTAAAAAATTCCATAGGTTTTCTAATCAATAACGATGTTTCTTTGGCCGAAGAATTATGGAAGACCGAAAATATAATCGATGATTTAAACAACCAAATATTTAGAGAACTGGTAACTTATATGATAGAAGATCCTAAAACTATAAAAAGGGCTATAGAGTTAATCCTCGTAGGACGAAACTTAGAGAGAATATCTGATTTATCTACTAACATAATTGAAGAAGTAGTGTATATAGTAAATGGTAAAAATATAAAACATTTTTACCAAGAAAAATAATTTTAACTTATTATATTTAGAAATTAAGTATTCTCTTTTTAATTTGAACTTTTAAAGAGGTAAAGGCATTTTTTATTACTATTAATTTTCATCGGAAAATTGACAAGAGGAGTGAGCGCCATTACAAAATGGCTTGTTCTTGGATTGACCGCAACGGCAAAGAGTTTGTTTTTCACGAATTTCATATTCGTAACCATCCGCAGACTCAATTTGTATAGCGCCTTTAACCCAGATTGGACCGCTGGTCTTCTCGGCGGTATCTTCGATAAGACCAATTGATGGCGCAAATTTAGGCTCAATCTTTTTACCAATCCTTTTGTCAATAATTACTAACCTACCAGAAGGACAATTAGTAGCCTCACTGATACAAAGTTTCTTTTTTTCTGGATCATCAGACTCGCCGATAAGTTCCCAGACTCTATCATCCACATCACAAAAGCGTGCATAAGCACATAAGTCTTGGACGTCACAAAGTATTAATTCAGGGCCTTCTATTTTCTCCGCTCGCTCGAAATAACTATCCCTGCTTGCAGTTTCTTTACCTTCAAATTTAATTTTAACGTGAGTGCCGTCGCAATAGGGGTGATTTTTTGAATGACCACATCTACAAAGAGCATATTGCTCACCATCTGGATACTTTTGGCCCTCGGCCCAACCTATAGACTCGTTATTATTATTTATCTCAATGCTCTGCTTTAACAAGGGCAATCCACCGGTTACGATATAAGGACCATTCTCACTTACTTTAATGCGATACTTTTTCTTCTCTGACATAGTTAATTCCTCGTTTATTATTTTTATAAAATCGTACTTGGTCAAGTTATTATTAAGGTTTTATTACCAATCTGTGCTAGGGTAGTGTAATATTTGCATTATTCTCCGATAATTTTCACTAAAACTCTTTTACGCCTTCGGCCGTCAAATTCTCCATAAAATATTTGTTCCCA
>JBGPSO010000188.1:0-3651 GCA_041490145.1 Atribacterota bacterium | reverse complement strand
GGTAAATGGAACAAGCCTCCGAATAGGTGACTGGAGATCAACAAGATTAGCGTATAGCGTTTAGCGGATAGCGGATAGTAAAAGATAAAACCGAAATTTTTTATTTTTCCTATACGCTAAACGCTACCCGCTATACGCTATACGCAATACGAATAAGGAGATTAATAGTGAAGATTTATAACCAAGAAAAAGTGTGGAAAAAATGGGGGCTTACCCCGGCTGAATATAAAAAGATAAAAGAAGATTTAAAGAGAGAACCGAATGAAGTAGAATTAGGAATGTATTCAGTAATGTGGTCTGAACATTGTAGTTATAAGAATTCCAAACCACTTCTTAAATTATTTCCTATTTCTGCGGAATGGGTTATCCAGGGTCCCGGTGAAAATGCTGGAATTATTGATATAGGGGAAGATCAAGTTATAGTAATGAAAATGGAGAGTCATAATCATCCCTCAGCGGTTGAACCTTTTCAGGGAGCGGCAACCGGTATTGGAGGAATAGTCAGAGACATATTTGCTATGGGAGCTCGTCCAATTGCTTTATTAGATTCTTTAAGGTTTGGAACCCTTGATAATTCTCATACTCATTACCTTCTAAAAGGAGTGGTAGATGGTATCTCTTTTTATGGTAATTGCATTGGAGTACCAACAGTTGCAGGTGAAACCTATTTTTCACAGAGTTACCAGAACAATATTCTGGTAAATGTAATGTGCGTAGGTATAGCCAGAAAGGATAAAATATTTCGGGCAAAAGCTCAAGGTGAAGGGAACCCAGTAATATTAGTAGGAGCAAGAACTGGTAGAGATGGTATTGGAGGGGCAAGCTTTGCTTCAGAAGAATTAGATGAAGATTCAGATAAAGATCGTCCAGCGGTTCAAATAGGAGACCCTTTTACTAAGAAATTATTAATTGAGGCTTGTTTAGAGTTAATCAAAACAGATTATGTAGTAGGTCTTCAGGATTGTGGAGCGGCAGGCCTTACCAGTTCACTTTGTGAAATGGCCAGTCGGGGGGATAGTGGAATAGAAGTAGAGCTATCAGAAGTTCCTCAACGAGAAGAAGGTATGAATTCTTACGAAGTTATGCTTTCTGAATCCCAAGAGAGAATGGTCGTAGTTATCAAAAAAGGAGAAGAGAAAGAAATTAAAAAGATTTTTGATAAATGGAGGTTAAATTTTGCAATTATAGGGGAGGTTACTTCTGATAAGAATTTAAGAATCAAGGATCGAGGTAAGGTGGTAGCTGAAATACCAGCTAAGTCATTAACTGAAGGAGTTCCCATTTGCTTTAGAAAAGGGAAAAAACCTGTTTATTTGGAAAAGATTAATATTTTAAACTTGGAAAAACTATCTGAGCCCAAAGATTTTAACCAAGCTTTATTGCAATTATTAAGCTCTCCGAATATAGCTAGCAAAGAGAATATTTACGAACAGTATGATTATATGATCCAAACTAATACCCTAATTTTTCCTGGCGATGATGCTGCTATATTAAGAATAAGGGGAACTAAAAAGGCTATGGCCTTAACTACTGACGGTAATGGAGGGTATTGTTATCTTGATCCTTTTCTGGGAGGAAAGATTGCAGTAGCAGAGGCTGCTCGCAACCTTTCTTGTAAGGGGGCTTTACCTAGAGCAGTGACCGATTGTCTGAATTTTGGAAATCCCGAAAAAGAGGAGATATTTTGGCAATTAGAAGAAGCCATCAAGGGGGTAAGTGAGGCTTGCCGGGTATTAGAGACCCCCGTAATAAGTGGAAATGTAAGTTTGTATAATGAAAATAAGGGAGAGGCTATTTTCCCCACGCCGATAATTGGAATGATTGGTATTATTGAAGACTGCCGTAATATTTGTTCATTGGAATTTAAAAATGAAGGTGACCTCATTGTACTTTTAGGGGAAAATAAAGAGGAATTAGGGGGGAGTGAATATTTAAAGGTTTTTCATAATTTAGAAAGAGGAGTGCCTCCCCAAATAGATTTAATCAAAGAAAAGGCAGTACAACAGGTTTGCCGAGAAGCGATAAATGAGAATTTACTTTCTTCCGCGCATGATTGTTCAGATGGTGGTTTAGCTGTAACCCTGGCTGAATGTTGTATTACCGGGGGAAGGGGGGCTAAAGTAGCTCTTCAAGAAAAGATTCGAAATGATGCCTTATTATTTGGAGAGACCCAATCCCGAATAATTGTTTCTATCCCTCCTAAAAATCTATCTTGGTTACAGGAAATTGTAAATAAATATAAAGTTTCCTTCCAGGTATTAGGCAAAATAGAAGGGGATAGGCTGCAGATTAAAGGTTTAATTGATTTAAAAGTAGAAGAATTAGAGAAGGTCTGGAAAGGAGATTGGGTAAAGAATAATGCATGAGGAATGTGGAATTTTTGGTATTTATAATAAAGAAGATAATTCTTTAGAGGTAGCTAAAATAACTTATTTTGGACTTTATGCCCTTCAACACCGAGGACAGGAGAGCGCAGGAATAGCTATATCCGATGGTGAAAAAATTTTAGTATATAAAGACTTAGGATTAGTTTCAGAAGTATTTAATGAAGAAAAATTAAAAATATTACCAGGGAATTATGCTATTGGTCACGTGCGGTATTCAACTACAGGGGCTAATAATTGGGTGAATAGTCAACCTTTATTAAAAAAATATCAGGGAGGGACTTTTTCTTTAGCTCATAATGGTAATTTAGTAAACCAAGATGAACTAAAAAGAATATTTAAGGGGAAGTCTAATAAATTTTCTTCTTCATCAGATAGTGAAATGATATGTAATTTGATAGCGGCGAGTCAGGAAGAAAATATTGAAAATAGCATTAAAACTGTAACAGCTTTACTAAAAGGGGCTTTTTCTTTAGTGATAATGACTGAAGACAAATTAATCGGATTAAAAGATTCCTTTGGTTTCCATCCCCTTGCTTTAGGAAAATTGGGAAATTCCTATGTTCTTTCCTCTGAGACCTGTGCGTTTAGTCTTATTGGGGCTGAATTTATTCGAGAAATAGAAGCAGGAGAAATGGTAGTAATAGATAAAAAGGGATTGAAATCCACCAAAATATTGTCAAGTAAGAGGAAGGCATTTTGTATTTTTGAATTTATTTACTTTGCTCGTCCAGATAGCAATATCTATGGAGAAAATGTAGCTTTAAGTCGGCAAAAGATGGGGCGAAAATTGGCTCAAGAATATCCGGTAAAAGTAGATTTAGTTATTCCTGTCCCTGATTCGGGTGTTTCTGCAGCCCTTGGTTATGCTGATTATTCCGGTATTCCTTATGGAGAGGGATTGATAAAAAATCGTTATATTGGCAGAACTTTTATCCAGTCAGACCAGTTAATTCGGGAAGGCTCGGTGAAGATTAAACTTTCTCCTTTAAAAGAAATTTTAAATGGTAAAAGAGTAGTATTGATAGATGATTCTATTGTTCGAGGGACCACCAGTCAAAAGCTGGTAAAATTAATAAAGGAAGCAGGGGCTGGTGAAGTTCATGTTCGAATAAGTTCTCCGCCTATTTATTTCCCTTGTTTTTATGGGATAGATACACCAAATAGAGAAAATTTATGGGCTTCAAATCATACTTTAAAAGAGACGAGGGAATGGCTAGGGGCAGATAGTTTAGGTTATTTGAGCATAGAAGGATTATGTAGTATT
>JBGPSO010000187.1:0-3690 GCA_041490145.1 Atribacterota bacterium | reverse complement strand
GATGTTATGTTAAATGCATTAAGCAAATATTTTCCGTCTGAAGCTTCCTGGACTAAACCTGAAGGCGGGTTTTTTGTTTTTGTTACCTTGCCTGAATATATAGATGTGGATGAAATGTTTCCTGAGGCAATTGAAGAGGGAGTAGCCTATGTGAGTGGTTCTGCATTCTTTGCCAATGGTAAAGGGAAAAATACGATGAGACTTAGTTTTTGTTACCCTAAAGAGGAAGATATTGAGGAAGGAATTAAAAGATTAGGAAAAGTAATTAAGAAGAGAATTAAGAAATAAATTAGTATCGAGTATATAGTTATATAGCAAAGAAAGAAAGAAAGAAAAAAGAAGAAGAAATAATTAAGAAGACAGGCGAGACGCCTGTCCTACGGGCAGACACAAGGTCTGCCCCCTACGACTTATTCACTAACGACTATTTTAATTGGTCAATTGGTGAATTGGTGAATTGGTCAATTGGAGAATTGGTGAATTGGAGAATTGGTCAATCGGCTAATTGGTAAATTTTTAATAAAGAGGTGATAAGAAAAATGTTAAGAACTTTTAATGAAGTTTTAGAAAAGGCTAAACATTATGGACCTAAAAAAATGTCAGTAGCTGCTGCTCAAGCTGAAGATGTTTTACAAGCAGTGGAAGCTGCTCGACAGGAAGGATTAACTAATTCAATATTAGTGGGTGATAAAAAGGAAATTATTCAAATAGCTAATAAAATGGGTATTGATCCTACCAATTACGAAATAATAGACCAAATAGATAAAGCTAAAGCTGCCCGGTGTGCGGTAGAATTAGTCCGCAATAAAAAGGTTTCTATATTAATGAAAGGAATGATGGGAACTGCCAGAATTTTAAAAGCTGTTTTAGATAAAGAAGTTGGTTTACGAACTGATAGAATACTCAGTCATGTCTATACCCTGGAGGTTAAAAATTATGATCGTCTACTAACTATCACTGATGGGGCTATGTGCATCAGTCCAGATTTGAAACAAAAAGCTCAGATAATTCAGAACGCTATCTATTACGCTCATTCATTAGGAATAGAAAAACCTAAAGTGGCAGTTGTCGGTGCATTAGAATTGGTAAATCCTGATATGCCAGCTACTATAGATGCAGCTTGTTTATCTAAAATGAGTGAGAGGGGACAGATTGTGGGGGGAATAGTGGATGGACCATTAGGTTTTGATAATGCTATTTCTAAGGAAGCTGCTTTGCATAAAGGAATTGAAAGCCCAGTTTCAGGAGAAATAGATATAATATTAGTACCAAATATTGAAGCAGGGAATATTTTTGCCAAGGGTTTAGTTTATTTAGCTAAAGCAGTACCAGCAGGACTACTTTTGGGTGCAAAAGTTCCTGTAGTATTAGTTTCTCGGTCTGACAGTGCACAATCAAAATTATATTCTATTGCTCTGGGAGTATTAATGAGTGAGATGACTGAAATTAAACCGAATCAGATGATCTAACAAAGGTGATATTTTTATGGTCAAAGATTATAAAATATTAGTAGTAAATCCTGGCTCAACTTCTACCAAAGTAGCCTTGTTCTCTAATGAACAATTGTTATTTGAAAAAAAGATTAAGCATAGCAATGAAGAATTGTCCATTTTTCATAAGATTATCGATCAATACGAATTTCGGTTAGAGATAATTTTAAATTTCTTAAAAGAAAAGGGGATTGACTATTCAACTCTTGATGCGGTAGTGGGAAGAGGAGGACTACTAAAACCTATTGCCAGTGGAACCTATCGAGTTAATGAAAAGATGTTAGAAGACCTCCGTAAGGGAGTAAGCGGTGAACATGCTTCTAATTTGGGAGGAATACTTGCTTCTGGAATTGCCAAAAAGTTATCTATTCCTGCCTATCTAGTTGACCCGGTAGTAATTGATGAAATGAAACCTATTGCCAGAATTTCTGGTATGCCAGAAATTCCTCGGGTTAGTATCCTCCATGCTTTAAATCAGAAAGCAGTTGCTCGAAAGGCAGCTTTAGATTTAGGCAAAAAGTATGAGAAAGCAAATTTTGTTATAGCTCATCTGGGTGGAGGAATTTCAGTTGGGGTACACTGCAAGGGTAAGGTTATTGATGTTAATAATGCACTTAATGGAGAAGGTCCTTTTACTCCGGAAAGGAGCGGTGGAGTTCCGGTTGGCGCCCTGGTTGAACTTTGTTTTTCTGGTAAATTTACTAAAGACGAAATTATGAAAAAGATAAAAGGTAAAGGTGGATTAGTAGCTTATTTAAATACTAATGATGTTAGAGAAGTGCTAAACAGGATTAAACAGGGAGATAAAAAGGCCAAGCTGATATTAGAGGCTATGGCCTACCAAGTAGCTAAAGAAATCGGAGCAGGAGCTACAGTATTAAAAGGTCAAATAGATGCTATTATTCTAACTGGCGGAATAGCTTATGCTAATGAGTTTATTAATATGGTAAAAGATAGAATAAGTTTTTTATCTTTAGTTATGATCTATCCTGGCGAGGAAGAAATGTTAGCTTTGTGTAATGGTGCCTTAAGAGTCCTGAAAGGTGAAGAGGTGGAAAAAATATATTGAGTAAACGTATAAAGATATTTGTGGGAGGCTTTGGAAGTGGAAAAACAGAAATTGCCATTAATTATTCGATATACTGTCGAAAAAATTACCGTCAGGTCGCTATTGTAGACTTAGATATGGTTAATCCTTATTTTAGAACTCGAGAAGCGAAAGATGCCTTAAACCTTAAAGATATAAAGGTAATTGCTCCTGAAGGAAAATTATTTTATGCTGATTTACCCCTAATTTCTCCCGAAATAAAAGGCTTAATCCAAGATGCAGATTATCATTTGATTCTTGATGTAGGAGGAGATGATATAGGTACAGTCGTTTTGGGTAACTTTAAATCTTTCCTCCAAGATTTAGATTATGAAATGTTACTGGTCGTAAATTCTTACCGACCTTTTACTCAAAGTATACCCCAAATTAAACAAATAGCCCAAGAGATAGAAAACACATCTCGACTAAAAATTAGCGGAGTAATAAGTAATCCTAATTTAAGCACCCAAACCGATGAAGAAATAATTAAGCAAGGACATATATTAATAAAACGAGCTGCACAGAAATTAAAATTGCCCCTCAAATTTATTTGTATAGATGAACGATTTTCTCAAAAGCTCAAAACTGAAAATTTTAAGGAACCGGTATTTTATATAAAACGTTTTATGAAATTACCCTGGGAATAATTCTATAAAGAAGGAGGAAATGGGATGGCAAAAATTATAATAGACCAAGAAAGATGTAAAGGATGCGAGTTATGCATTCCAGCTTGTCCTAAACACATTATTATTATGTCCGAAAATTTTAATAAAAAAGGCTATCATCCGGCTGAACAGATCAACCCTGAAGAATGCACCGGCTGTGCTTTTTGTGCTTTAACTTGTCCTGATGTTGCGATTGAGGTATTTAAATAAATAAAATATTTAAAAATTAAACTTAGATTTATTACGAGGAGGTTAGAAAATGGCAGAAAAAATATTAATGAAAGGAAACGAAGCTATTGGAGAAGCGGCAATTTGTGCTGGTTGCCGATATTATTTTGGTTATCCCATTACCCCTCAAAGCGAATTAATGGCTTATATGGCGAAAAAATTATTGAAAATGAAAGATGCGTCTTTTGTGCAAGCTGAAAGTGAATTAGCAGCAATAAAT
>JBGPSO010000186.1:0-3703 GCA_041490145.1 Atribacterota bacterium | reverse complement strand
ATAGCCACTTTCAAATTTTGGAGGGGCGAAAATTTAGCTAAAAAAAGCTATTTTTGAGGGGTAAAACCATAGCTCGACTTAAAATAATGCAAAAAAGAACGTTTTTTCGCATTCTGCCCTTGAAACCCTTATATTATAAGCCTTTCCTCTTACTATAAATTAGCTAAAATCATAAACTTTATTAAGAAAAGAGGGACTTGCAAAATGGGGTTAGATACCCCAACCCTTCAAGTCTATGTAGATGATTTTATTCGAATAAGAAGTTTCCTAAATTATAGATTAGATCTTGGACCGAATGAAATGAATTGGGATAAAAGAATTCATTTTGCCACATTATTTTATTTTCATCTAAAGAAAGTTACTTGACTATCCTAATCTTTCAGATTATTCTATAGTGGTAAATTACTTTTTAATTATTAAAGGAGCACCCCTTGAAGAACCTCCTTTTCCAGGGGCTAAGGAAATTTGTGAAAAGGTGAAATAAGGCGGTGGGTTTAACATCTTGGTTACCCATTCTTCTTAGATAAATTTTAAAGAGGTGCAGACCTTTAAAGTTTTAATGGTTTTGAGGTATAGAAATATGGCCTTATTAAATTTACAAAAAATCGCATCTAACACCTATCTTATTCCTTCCCCCACCAATATTGGTGTATATATCCAGAATGAGCAAGCTATTCTAATTGATAGTGGAAATGATAAGGAAGCGGGTAGACAAATTCTTAAACTATTGAAGGAAAAAAATTGGAAAGTAAAACTAATTATTAATACTCATTCCAATGCCGATCATATCGGGGGGAACGCTTTTATTCAAACTAATACTAATTGTCGGATTGCTGCTACTCGAATTGAAGCCGCCTTCATTCAAGATCCGGTTCTTGAACCTTCTTTTCTTTTTGGGGGATTTCCTTATTCCAGATTTACCAATAAATTCTTGATGGCCAAACCCTCGAAAGTAACTGATATTATTCCCTCCTCTGGAAAAATATTGGACACCAATTTAGAGGCAATTTCTTTGCCCGGACATTTTTTGGATATGATTGGCCTAAAGACACCGGATAATATTATATTTATTGCCGATAGTCTCTTTTCAGAGGAGATCATTAATAAATACCATCTTTTTTTCCTCTATGATATCAAAGCCCATCTGGAAACATTGCAGAAACTAAAAACTATAGCTGCGGATACCTTCATTCCGAGTCATGGTATTCCCACTTCCTCTATAAAGAAGCTTATTGATATAAATGAGAGTAAGGTTACTGAGATTATCTCCACAATTTTATCATTTTGTGAGAGAGCGGTAGCATTTAACCAAATACTTTCTCGGGTGTGTAAAAAATATGAAATAGATTTGAATGCTAATCAATATGTACTTGTTTCCAGCACCATAAAATCATATCTTTCTTTTCTTGGTGAAAAAGGTGAATTAGAGATGTTTTTTTCGGAAGGAAATGTTTTTTGGAAAAAGAGGGAAAATATTTAATAATAAGAGGACAAACTAAATGAAAAAATGTTATCAGCAATCTATTGATGAGGTTATTCAGTACAGTAAAACTGATCTAAAAATAGGATTATCCTCTCCGGAAGTGAAAAAACGATTGGATGAGGTGGGACCCAATCAACTGGAGGAAAAGAAAGGCCGCACTCCCTGGGATATGTTTTTGGAGCAGTTTAAAGATGTTCTGGTTCTTATTTTACTGATTTCGGCCCTGGTATCATTTATTTTAGGGGAAGTAAGTGATGCTATTGTTATTGCTATAATCTTAATTTTAAATGCTACTTTAGGAGTAGTTCAGGAGTATAAAGCAGAGAAGTCGCTGGCCGCCTTAAAGAAGATGACCACACCCAATGCTTTGGTAATAAGAGATGGAAAACAGGCCAGGATCGAAGCCACTCAATTGGTACCAGGTGATATTGTCCTTTTAGAATCCGGTGACCATATACCCGCTGATCTTCGTCTCTCTATGGTTACTAATCTTAAAATACAGGAGGCTGTCCTAACCGGTGAATCGGTGCCGGTAGAAAAGACAGATGAAATAATAGATAAAGATAATATTTCTACCGGAGATCAGGATAATATGGCTTTTATGGGTACTGCAGTGATCTCCGGAAGAGGTAGAGGGATTGTAGTTGCTACGGGGATGAAAACAGAGATGGGTCAGATTGCGGGGATGTTAGAAGAACAGAAACAAGAGGAAACTCCCTTACAGAAGAAATTAAATCAAGTTGGTAAAAAACTTGGTTTGATTATATTAATTGTGGTGGGATTTGTGGTTTTAATAGGTTATTTACGCGGTATTGAATTTTTTGAGATGTTTCTTATCGGAATTTCTTTAGCCGTAGCCGCGGTTCCAGAAGGTTTGCCAGCAGTGGTAACGGTTGTTTTGGCTCTCGGAGTACAGAGAATGATAAAAAAACACGTTATTGTCCGGCGTTTACCAGCAGTAGAAACTTTAGGTGCTACGACAGTTATTTGCTCAGATAAAACCGGGACTTTAACTCAGAACCAGATGACCGTAAGAAAATTAGTTCTTCCGGAGAAAAAAATTGAAGTAGAAGGAGAAGGTTATCAGCCGGTGGGGAAATTTTATCAAACCGAGCAAGAGATTCAACCCCAAACGAATTCTGATTTATCTCTATTATTAAAGGGAGCAGTCCTTTGTAATAATGCCGAGCTACAGAAAAATAATGAAAGTAATCAATGGGAAATTATTGGTGATCCTACTGAGGGTGCTCTGGTAGTAACCGCCGCTAAAGCTGGTTATGATAAGAAAAAACTGGAAGAGGATTATCCTCGAATAAAAGAATTTCCCTTTGATTCAGATCGTAAACAAATGTCTACTCTTCATCAGACACCCGATGGAAGTCAGATTATTTTTGTCAAAGGAGCTCCTGATCAGGTGATAAGTTTTTGCACTTATTATCAGAAAAATGGTACGAAAGAAGAGATGGGAGAATCCATAAAAAATAAGGTTTTATCTCAGAATAGAGAATTGGCAGAGGAAGCCTTACGAGTTTTAGCTATAGCTTTTAGATTTGTGGATAAAGAAAATCTTGATGAAATTAAAGAAATAAAAGATGCGGAAAAAGAACTAATCTTTTTAGGATTAATGGCTATGATTGATCCGCCGCGTAAGGAGGCTATTGAATCAGTAAAAACCTGTCTTAGGGCTGGCATACATCCGATTATGATTACCGGAGATTATTCTCTTACCGCTAAAGCAATCGCTTCTGAGTTGGGTATATATCATTCGGGAGATAGGATTATTACCGGAGAAGAGTTAGAAAAAATGTCGCAATCTGAATTAGAAGAGGCGGTGGGAAATACTACTATCTTTGCCCGGGTATCTCCACGTCATAAACGTCGTATCGTTAGCGCTTTACAGAAGAATAAACAAGTGGTAGCTATGACCGGAGACGGGGTAAATGATGCACCGGCCTTAAAAGAATCGGATATCGGGATAGCTATGGGTATTACCGGGACAGATGTAACTAAAGAAGCTTCTGATATGATCCTGACTGATGATAATTTTGCTTCTATTGTAGCAGCCGTAGAAGAAGGAAGAAAAATTTATCAAAATATTAAAAAATTTATCCATTATTTAATCTCCTGCAATTTAGGGGAAATAGTTACTATTGCTGGTGCTATTTTTATTGGATTGCCTTATCCATTAATTCCTATCCAGATACTCTGGGTGAATTTGGT